>CBDUVS010000008.1:0-18639 GCA_965370735.1 uncultured bacterium
TACAGGGTACAAGCAAGATATACCCTTGCAGGGCACAAGCAAACAAATTCCAATAATCAATAATCAATCATCAAACAGCTGCTATTCTTGTTTTGTTTCTATTTGGTTATTCTAATTTGGTCATTGGTCATTATTTGGTTATTGTTTCTTGCAACTTGCTTGTGCCCTGCAAGGGTATGTCTTATGCCTTGTAACTTGTATATCTTTATATACTTTTTAAAGCCGTTAAGAACAATTTTTGTAAGTTATAATGGTTGCAAAGAGTTATTATATATCCGTGGAAGTTATTTGTAAAGCTTAAAATAGCTCTTAAAACCATCTTTTTTATAGTTGCTTGCTATAAAGTTAAGATTAATATATAATAACATTATGAGAACCAAAATCAATCGAATAAACAAAAAAGTCGCCGCTTCACTTAAAGATAAAAACTTATCTCTTGCCGCTGCCGAATCGTGCACCGGGGGCCTCTTTTCAGATTACATAACCAATATTCCCGGGGCATCGGAATACTTCAAGGGCGGCATTGTATCCTATTCAAATGAAAGTAAGATTAAAATTTTGAAAGTTTCTGAAGAGTTAGTAAAGAAATATGGTGCTGTAAACGCCGAAGTCTCGCTTGAAATGGCTAAAGGCGCGCGAAAGGTATTTTCATCAAGTTTAGCTATCTCTGTCACCGGCATAGCCGGCCCGCGTGGCGCGACAGAGACTAAGCCTGCAGGCCTTGTATATATAAGCATATCCGGTGAAGGCCATAAGAAAATCACTAAAAAATTCGTTTTTAAAGGTGACAGGCCTTCCGTGAAGCTTCAAGCTGTGCATGAAATGCTTTGTATGTTATATAAGCATCTTTAAGGAGTAAAACGTAAAATTTCCATGGATAAATTTCGCCTTTTTATATCTATTGAAATACCTCCCGAGATAAAAGAAGCAATCAGTTCTATCGTTGATGCTCTCAAGGAATACAATTTTGATATAAAATGGACTTCTATTAACGCCCGGCATCTCACCCTCGCTTTCCTGGGTAAAATCTCGGAAGATAAAATTCCCCAATTAAAAAAAATTATTGACGATGCGGCTGCTAATAATTTTCAGATAACGGCAGAGCTGAATGATGCACTTGATTACTTTGGTGAAATAAGTAAGCCCAGGGTTTTATGGGTTGGATTTAAAAAAGGCAAAAAAGAATTAATCTCAATAAGCGGACAAATCACTGAATTATTATTAAAAAATAATTATACCGTTAGCGACAAAGAATATATTCCCCACCTGACGCTCGGCCGTTTTAAATCAGCTAAGAATGTGAGTTCCTTAAAAGAGGACATCAATATGAAGCAATTTCAAGGCCGGGAATTCAAATTAATGAAAATTACATTATATAAAAGTGAACAATCTTCCCTTGGCCACACTCATACTAAACTCTATGAAGCTAAATTAAAAACATTATGAGATGAAGAATGAGGCAGGTATAAATTCCAGCAACTATATCATCGAGCATTAGTCCGTAGCTGCCGGCATGTTTTTCCAGTAGATTTGCCGGAAATGGTTTTACGATATCCAGAATTCTAAAAATAATGTAACCACTTATCAGAAAAATGATTTCGGTTGGTATTAAGAAAAAGGCAATTAACATCCCGCCCACTTCATCAATAACGACTCTGGAGGGATCCTCTTCGTTATAGATCTCCTCTGACTTTTTCGAAAGAAGGAGACCGATAAGGTTGACCGCTAATGTTATTGATATATAAAGCAAAAAACTTTTAGCGATTACCGTGTAAATAAATACAGTCACTAAAGCAGCCGCTGAGCCACCCCCCAGCGGAATATAGCCAATATGTAAAAAACTTACCGTCCAATCAGTTACCCTGTCAATAAATTTTATTTTTTTCATCTTTTAAAATAACTTTTTTATATCTTTAAAGTAAACAACCATGGAACTTAAAGTAACTACAACCAGAATAACCATAAGAAAATTTACACTATTATACAATAAAACGTTTTGCTTTGAAACAGCCGGATAGAAATCATTTAAAATGCGCCAGGCGAATATTATAATTATTACCCCAATTTGCAAAACTGTCTTAAATTTACCGGCATCCTTAGCAGCTAAAACTGTGTCATTTTTCAATAAATAGAGCCGTATAAGAGTAATAACTAACTCTCTTAAGCCAATTATGATAACAAAACAAGGCAATAAAATATCTTTTAAGGTGAATCCAAAAAGGGTTGCTAATATCAATATTTTATCGGCTATAGGATCTATTATTTTTCCAAAAATTGAAATGCTTTGGTGTTTTCTGGCGATGTATCCGTCAAGGCAATCGCTTATGGCAGCTATAACGAAAATAATTAAAGCGGTAACGTATTTATCATTATAGATAAAATAAATTATAACAAACCCCAAAAGAGCCCTTAAAACGCTTAAAATATTGGGTAGATTACTTTTCGGTATCATATTCCCCCACGAGATCATATTCATAAGTATCTACTATATTAACAGTTACAAATTCACCAATATTGATTTTCTTGCCATTAGATCTTACGAAAACTAAGCCGTCAACTTCAGGCGCGTCATATTCACTGCGGCCAAGATAAACATCCTTTTCATCTTCCGACTTTTTATCAATAAGGACTTTAATTTTTCTATTTAAAAAAGATTCATTAAGTTCGCGTGATATTTCTTGCTGTTTTAACATTACAGTTTCGAACCTCTTTTCTTTGATTTTCTCCGGAACTTGATTTTTAAACTCATAAGCCTTAGTTCCTTCTTCCTGAGAATACGAAAAAAGTCCCAGCCTTTCAAAGCGGGCTTCATCAAGCAAATCCAAAAGTTCCTGAAAATTTCTTTGACTCTCATGCGGAAAACCAACTATGAGAGAGCTTCTGATGGTGACACCATTAATCTCGGCCCGTACTTTTTTTAGCAGTTTCATTATGCTGGCTTTATTTGAAGGCCTGCCCATAAGCTTAAGAATATTATCGCTAATGTGTTGTATTGGCAGGTCAACATAGCGGCATATATTTTTGTTTTTTTGATAAGCTTTGATAATTTTATCGGTAAATAAAGACGGGTGCGTATACAACAATCTAAGCCATTTTATACCTTTCACCTTAGCAAGTTCATTCAAAAGCACGTCCAAAACGGGTTTTTTATATAAATCCATTCCGTATGTGGTTGTATCCTGGCCTATAATGATAATTTCTTTAGCCCCTTTTTTAGTAAGCTTATCAGCTTCATTTATAAGTGAGTCAATTGAGCGGGATCTTAAGGGGCCTTTTATTTTGGGAATAATACAAAAACTACATGTTTGATTACAGCCCTCGGATATCTTCAAATAAGCATAATGTTTAGGGGTCGCTGTGATGCGGGGCATATTTTCTTCTTGAAGAAAGGCGCATTCTTTTTTTATCCAGTATATTTTTTCCCCGTCAAGAACGTTTTTTACAGCTTTATGGATATCCGGATAATAGTCAAAACCGATGATCGCGTCAATTTCAGGGATTTCTTTTTTTAGTTCCTCGGGGTACCTTTGAGGAAAACAGCCGGCTACAATGATTTTTTTAATAAGTTTCTGTTTTTTAAGTTTTACCAAATCAAAAATATATTCGATTGACTCTTCTTTGGCTTCGTTAATAAAAACACATGTGCTTAAAATAGCAACATCAGCTTTTTTAGCGTCTTCAGTTATGTGGTAATTATTATCTTTAAGGATTCCGGCCAAAACTTCCGAATCTACAAGGTTCCGGGGGCATCCTAAAGAAAGTATATATACGTTAGCGATCATTATTTTATCTTTACTAATGAGAGGCTCTTTAGGAATTATAAGTTAAGCCCCTTCTTATCTATGCGAACCTTGCGAATTTTTTTATGTTGAGGGATATTTAGTTTTCGCCCGTTAAGCCACGCGCTAATTGCTTCCGGTTTACCAACGGAGAGCTCAAAATATTCTTTAGCCTTCCAGCTTTCCCTGCACTCAGCATTCAGGAAATTTTTCATTATAATTTCACCGTCAGATTTTAATTCAATCCAAACTTTTTCCGTAGTTGAAATTATTAAAGTCAATTCATCATCTGCCGGTATGACAGAAACAGTTTCTTGTTCTTTTGTTTCTAAAATCACGACACCCTCTTTAGGCTTAATATATTTAATTAAAGTTATGAGAGCGAAAATAACAGCAATAATAAGAATAAATATAGCGGCTTTTTTAATCAAATTAACAGAAATTTTAAATAATCTTTTTTTAGTTTTAGGTAAAATTACCTTTAACGGCTCGGGTTCACTTGCTTTAAGCAAGCTGCTCTCCTGAGTATACTCCTTTTCAATTGCCATTCCGTCAAGCCCCAGAAATTCAGCATATTGCTTTAGAAATTTTCTTACATAAAGCTGATCTAATATAGTATCCGCTTCATCGTGCTCAAGAGCTACTAGAATATTGGGGCTTATTTTTATTTTTAAATAAACATCTTCAATTTCAAGCCCGCTTTTTTCTCTAGCTTCTTTTAATTTTTGGCCTATACCTGGCATATCTATTCCCCTTCAATGGAGTTAATGTATTCATCGGGATCAACAAGGATTTCCCTGGGTTTGCTTCCCCGATAAGGACCAACAATTCCTTCAGCTTCCATAGCGTCAATTAATCTAGCGGCCCTTGTGTAACCTAATCTTAATCTTCTTTGTATCATTGAAACCGAGGCGTGTTTAGTCCCTAAGACCACCTTAATCGCTTCAGGATACATAGCATCTGATTTATTAGCTAAAACATTACCTGCTGCCTGAGCTTTATCTTGCTCTTTTAAAATAGATTCATTATAAATTGCCGGTTTCTGGTTTTTAATGAATTCAACAATTTTTTCAATTTCTTCATCGGTAACCAAGGGAGCTTGCGCTCTTATGAGCCTGGATGTGCCCGGCGGCAAGAAGAGCATATCCCCCCTGCCCAATAATTTATCAGCTCCATTGGCGTCCAAAACTGTTCTGGAATCAACTTTTGAAGCAACTTTAAATGATATCCTTGTTGGAAAGTTTGCTTTTATAACGCCTGTGATAACATCAACAGATGGCCTCTGAGTTGCTAATATGATATGAATACCAACAGCGCGTGATAGCTGTGAAAGCCTGGTTATCGCGCTTTCAATCTCTTGAGAAGCCACCACCATAAGGTCAGCCAGCTCATCGATAACAACAACTATATAAGGCATTTTTTTAACTTCATCAACTTTTTTATTATAAGCGTCTATGTTTCTAACTGTCTCGTTAGCTAATATTTGATATCTGGCCTCCATTTCACTTACAGTCCAATTTAACGCCGCGGATGCCTTTTTAGCGTTAGTTATTACCGGGCATAATAGATGCGGCAAGCCATTATAAGGAGCTAATTCAACCATTTTCGGGTCAACCATTATAAATTTAATTTCATCGGGAGTGGCGTGAAAAAGCATACTTATTATTATACTATTTACGCAAACAGTCTTACCTGATCCGGTTGTTCCCGCGATTAATAGATGCGGCATAGTGCCCAAATCGCTAACTACGGGGCCTCCGGCAATATCCTTCCCGAGAGCTAGAGTGAGTTTTGATTTAGTATGAGTGAAGGTGTCAGAAGCCAATATTTCTCTTAAATTAACTATGTTCATTTTGCTGTTAGGCACCTCTATACCAACCCTGTCTTTTCCCGGAATAGGCGCGACTACCCTAACGCTGAGAGCCTTCATGGCTAAAGCGATATCGTCGGATAGGGCAACAATCCTTTGAACCTTAACACCGGCTGCCGGCTGCAATTCGTAGCGTGTTACCACAGGCCCTTTGTCAATCTGAACAACCTTAGTTTCAACTCCAAAGTCACCTAGCGTGCCCTCAAGAATAACTGCTTGACTCTGCAGGCTCTCTCGCGTCTCGGTGGAATTTTCATCTACGGGCTCCCTCAATAAACTCAACGAAGGTAAATTGTAATCACCTGATGAAGCTGAAGACATTAGAGGTTTAAAGGGTTCATTGACTTGAGGTATAATTTTTTTAGCTTCATTTATCTTTATCTTAGCCTCTTTTTTCTTAACTATTCTTTCAATTACCGGCTTAAATAAAGAAGGCCCTTCCTCCTCTTCCTCATCCACATCTTCATCATCAACCTCCTCCTTAGCTCCACCCTTTATAAGATCTATTGTTTTTGCCGCCAAGGCTCTGATTAAAGGTAAAATAAGAGATTCGGTTGCCAGTAATAAGGATAATATAAATAACGTTAAAACAATGATATAAGAGCCAAGTTTACCGAAGTACTTAAAGAGCATCTCAGAAAATAATAAACCTGCAATACCACCGGCTTTAATTCTTAAAGAGCTATTATAAATATATAGCAAACTTAAAGTAGCCCCCGTTGTCAAAAATAAAACTAAAGACCCGAATATTCTTAAGGCAATATTTTGAGTAAGGGCGTTTTTAAATATACCAAAAGCCCAAATAAGAGACAATATAGGTATCAGGTACGCGCCATAACCTACACTGAAGAGTGTAAAAAAGGCGAAATAAGCCCCCAGGGTTCCAGCTAGGTTCTGAACCTTAAGATTAACGTCCGTTGTATTAAAAGCTATATCATTAGGACTAAAACTTAATAAACTAATTAAGCTTAACACGCAAACAGCGATTAACAGAACTGCTTTGATTTCTTCTTTTCTTAATTCATTCATAGTTATTTAAGTAAAATTACTGATGTTATACCCACAATTACTGAATATATACCGAAAACCCAAAATTTCTTCTTTCTTAAAGTACCTATTAAGAATCTAATAGATATAATACCTGAAATAAAGGCCGCAAGCAAGCCTGCTGTCATGTTTTTAATATCAAGGCAATCAACAGATGTTGCCTTAGTCGCGATTTCAAACAGTACAGCTGACGCTATAGCAATAACTGAAAGCAGAAATGAAAACGTTATAACTTTTTTATAATTAAGTTGCCTAAAAAGGCCGGTTGATATAGTGATTCCGCTTCTTGATATGCCGGGCAAAAGGCCCAAGACTTGACTTAAACCAATTAAGAAAGCGTCTTTAATGCTTAAATCACTCCTTTGATCTTTATTTTTTGATTGAGCGTATGACGCTAAGAACAGTATTAATCCATTAACAATTAAAAGGTAACCAGCTATTTTTGGTGAGGTAAAAAGAATATTAATGGAGTCATGAAAAAAAATACCCGCCAATGCCGCGGGTACCATTGCCATAATCAGATAAAGCAGCATTTTTCTTTCTGATGAAAAAATCTTTGCTATCTCTTCGCGAAAGAAAATTACAACAGCAAGTAACGTTCCTAGATGTAAGAAAATATCAAATGTCATTTGAGACTCAGTAAAACCGAAAAAATTGTGCAATAAAACAAGATGTCCGGAACTACTGATAGGAAGAAATTCTGTAAAGCCTTGTACGATCCCGAAAAGAATTGCGTACGATAAAGTCACAGGTTAAACTCCGGTGTGCCCGAAGCCGCCTTCGCCTCTGGATGTATCTTCAAGCTCATCAACTTCTTCTATTTCAGCCTGAACTACTTCCTTGATTACCATTTGGGCTATCCTGTCACCTCTTTTAATGAGAAATGGCCCCCTACCGGCATTAATAAGTATAATTTGAATTAACCCGCGATAGTCCGAGTCAATCGTGCCGGGTGTGTTTAAAACGGTAATTCCGTGTTTTAATGCTAAACCGCTACGAGGCCTAATTTGAGCTTCATAGCCAAGTGGAATATCTATATATACTCCGGCAGAAATTAATTTAACTTCTCGAGGTTCTATAGACACCTCACCTTTAATATCCGCGTATAGATCCATTCCACTTGAACCAATGCTCATATATTTTGGTAACGGTAAATCTGTTGCACTTTCTTTTCTTTTAATCTTTAAAGCTATTTTTTTCATCTTCAGATACTTGCTTAATGCTAAGATTCACTCTGCCCAAGTTATCAATTTCTACAATTTTAACAACTACCTCATCACCAATGCTGACGGCATCCGAAACATTTTTAACAAATTCGTTGGAAAGTTCAGAAACATGAACTAAACCATTTTTATTCGGAAGAATTTCCACAAAAGCACCGAAATTTTCGATACGGGTTATCTTGCCTTTGTAAAGCTTGCCAATTTCAGGTTCTTCAACCAAACCCTTTATACAATTAATAGCTTTCTCGCTGCTGGCAGGATCCGTCGAGGCAATCATAACTCTACCCTCATCATTAATGTCTATAGAAACTCCCGTATCAGCGATTATTTTTCTTATGGTTTTACCTGATGGCCCAATAACTTCGCCAATTTTCGCCGGAGGTATTTGCAAGGTTGTAATTCTTGGCGCGTATTTCGATAATGATTCTCTCGCTTGGGATATAGCTTCATTCATCTTGCCTAAAATAAACTCTCTGGCCCTTTGACTTTGTTCAAGAATTTCAGATATCATCTGTTGAGTTATACCGGCAATTTTTAAATCAACCTGTATAGCTGTAATGCCTTTAGCTGTACCGGCAACCTTAAAATCCATATCTCCACAATGATCTTCGAAGCCGGCAATATCAGTTAATATTTTATATTTATCGCCCTTTGTAACCAGGCCGATTGCTATTCCCGAAACAGGACTTTCAATAGGAACACCCGCGTCCATTAAAGCCAATGAACCTCCGCATACAGACGCCATACTGCTGGATCCATTGGATTCAAGGATATCAGATACAATTCTTACAGTATAGGGGAACTCCTCAGCGGACGGCATAACTGCTTTAAGTGATTTTTCAGCTAAGGCGCCATGGCCGATTTCTCGCCGGCCCGGGCCTCTCATGGGCCTGGTTTCACCCACGCTAAAAGCGGGAAAGTTATAATGGAGCATGAAATTTTTTGTTGTGGCTCCGGCTAAAGCGTCAACCTTCTGTTCATCGGAAGCTGTTCCCAGCGTTACTACCGCTAAAGCTTGAGTTTGCCCTCTGGTGAATAAACCGGAACCGTGAGTTCTCGGTAAAACACCAACTTGAGAATCAATATCCCTTACGTCTTCAAAACCCCTACCGTCAATTCTTTTACCGCTTTCTATAATTAAATCTCTCATAAACTTCTTCTGAAGTTCTTCCAATGCTTCCGCGATATTAGCTTCAGTAATTTCATTTTCTTCACTTACCAGTTGACTTACCAATTCATCTTTCAATGAATTCATATAAGATTGTCTATCTTCCTTACTATCTAACTCTAATGATTTTTCAAATTTACCTTTAGTTAAATCACCGACTTTCATTAACAACTCTTCTGAAATAAGATTAAGCTCAGGCTCCAGCTTTTGCTTGCCGATTTCTTTAATCATTTGTTCCTGCAGAGCGATAATTGATTCATTAATAGAGCGGCCAAATTCAATTGCCTTTTCAACGATTTCTTTTGAGACTTGATTGCCGCCGCCTTCTATCATAATTACACCCTTAGGAGAGGCTACTATAATCATTTCAAGCTCTGATTCCAATGCTTCCTGGTAAGTCGGAAAAGCTTTATATTCACCATTAGTATAGATAACTCTGACTGCCCCCACCGGGCCGTTAAAAGGAATATTAGATATGGATAAGGCCATTGAAGCACCTATTACAGCTAATATATCAGGATCATTTTCTCCGTCACTGGATTGTACTGTGGCAACAACCTGTAAGGAGTTCCTAAGGCCTTTTGGGAATAACGGCCTAATGGGCCGATCTATCAATCTGGCACTTAAAATTTCCTTTTCACTCGGCCTGCCTTCTCGCTTAAAAAAGCCTCCCGGTATTCTTCCCGCGGCATATGTTCTCTCCTGGTATTCAACCGTTAGCGGCAAAAAGTTTAAACCTTCCCGCGGACTTTTATCCATAACAGCTGTTACTAAGACAATGGTATCCCCATAGCGGACAGTTACCGAACCGTCAGCCTGTTTGGCCATTATTCCAGTTTCAATTATTAATTCCTGATTTCCAATATTCGTTTTAAATTGTTTTGCAGTCATCTTTTCCTTATCAATACTATTGTTATGTTCTGATTTTAAGTTTTGTCGTTAGCTCTTTATATATATCTAGATTCCGCCTTTTAAGGTACTCAAGCAGCTTTTTACGCTGACTTACCATCATAAGCAAGCCTCTTCTTGAATGATGATCCTTCTTGTGTCCTTTGAAATGCTCAGTCAACTGATTGATACGCTCAGTAAGTAATGATATTTGAACACTGCTCGAACCGGTATCTTTATCATGCATTTTGGCAGCATCTATGACTGTCTTTTTATTATTGCTAGTCAGTGCCATTTAATTAACTTCTCCTTTCTTTAATGTTGTGCTATACTAACACATCAGTTTACCTTTGTAAAGCATTAAATACTTTAATTTACAATATTTAAAAGGCTATGCTTAAAAGCCTTTTAGCCTTTGCTACGTCTTGAGTTATAGCCTTTTGCAAGTCGGGTATGTTTTTAAAACACCGTTCATTTCTGATCCACTTCACAAAGCAAATCTTAACTTTTTTGTGCTCAAAGCGCCCTTTGAAATTTAGCAAATGAATCTCAATATGCTTTTTTCTTAGCTGATGATTTACTGTAGGTTTAAAGCCAATATTAGCCACCGCGGCATATTTTTTATTTTTAGTCCGTGCTATAACCGCGTAAACACCCTCAGGAATAAGCAGGTTTTCAGATTCACTTATGTTTATAGTTGGAAACCCTATCTTTCTGCCTATTTGGTTACCTTTGATAACTTGTCCTTCAATAAAATACTCCCGGCTCAGAAGCTTCCTGGCTTGAGATAGTTTTTTCCGGGCTAACAACTTACGTATATAAGTACTATTTACTATGCGCCCGCCTATTTTCAGCGGTTTAATAACCTTAAGCTTAAAGTTATATCGGGTTGATAAACGGGTGAGTAATTTGCTGTCCCCCAGAGCCTTGTAACCAAATTTATAATCTTCACTGACCACCATAGCTCCTAAGTTTAGCTTGCCTTTTAAGACTTTCGAAACAAAATCATCAGCTTCCAAAAGAGCAAAACTATGGGAAAAATTAATCACCAGGCAATAATCAATCTTAAATTCAGCCATTAAATCTAAACGTTGTTTAAGGCTGTTTATGTAATAAATTGGTTTTTTCCTCCAAAGCTTTTCAGGATGAGGCTCAAAGGTAATAACTAAACTTTTTAAACTCAGCTTTTTAGCATATCCGAAGAGATTTTTGAGAACTTTTCTATGCCCTAAATGCAAACCATCAAAAACACCTATAGCAATAGCTGTCCCTTCTTTAATTTTTTTTATAGATGAGATACCGTAAAAAATCTTCAAAGTTCAATAATTTCCTTTTTCAATTCTTCCTTTGCTATCTTTTTAAGATGCTCAAATTTTATAGCTTCCTTAACACTAAAGGGTTCTGAGGTTAGGCGTTTTAACTGCCAAACACACCCTCCGCAATTAAGTTTCCGCCCGATATCACGGCATAAAGACCTAACATATGTCCCTTTTGAGCAATTTACTTCCATTGTTACAAAAGGTAGTTCAATTTCTTTTATTTTTATGCTGTAAATTGTAACTATTCTTTCAGGTAAAGAAAACTTCTTGCCTTCCCTTGCAAGCTGATATAGCTTTTTACCTTCGCGCTTAACAGCTGAATACCTGGGAACAGCCTGAAGTATCTCCCCTTCAAAACTTTTTATGACATTAGAAATTGCAGGTATGGTTAGTTTATCCAGGGCATGAGTTGTTATTACTTTACCGTCTCTGTCATCGGTGTCTGTTGTGATACCTAAACGACATTTTACGTGGTAGGTTTTCGCGGCATTCAAAAAAGAATTTGATTTTTTTGTTGCCCGCCCCAACAAAAGAACTAAAAGGCCGGTGGCAGCCGGATCAAGCGTCCCGGCGTGGCCAACTTTTTTTATATTAAATCGCTTTCTGACTAAATCGACAACATCATGAGAAGTTACATCCTGTGATTTATCGACGAGCAAAACGCCGTTCACTTCTTTAATCCTTTTTTGATTTGAGTAACGATTTGTTTCTCGGCACGTTTTAAAGTGTCTCTAATAACACAACCGCTAGCTTGCTTATGCCCTCCGCCGCCAAAGGCCGCCGCGATCAAATTTACATCCACAGCTTTATTCGACCTTAAGCTAATCTTTGATTTACCTTTAGCCATTTCTCTTATCAAGACAGCCACTTTAACTGATTTTACGCTTTTTGGGAAATTTACAAACTCCTCAGTATCTTCCGGAAGCGTTTTTGTCTTTTTAAACATATCTAAACTGATGAGCATGGTCGCTATTTCTCCATCGTTGTACAGCTTGAGATTTTTAAGAGCCAGGCCCAATAGTTGCAAACGCTTGAGAGTATAATTTTGATTTATTTTTTTTGAAATGTCATGAGCGTTAACGCCTAAATCAAGAAGACTACCGGCAACAAGCAAAGAATTAGAAGTCGTATTGGGATGCTTGAAAAAACCCGTATCCGTAACAATGCCTACATATAAAAGTGTCGCGACTGTTTTATCTATTTTTTGATTCATCTTAAGACATAAATCATATATTATTTCAGCGCAAGATGCCGACTTGGGATCTCTTAAGTTTATAGATTTCTCGTGTTTCGGACCCGGGTGATGATCGATGAAAATTTTAAGTTGATTGGTAATAAGTTTGGAAGCACGTCCAACCCTGTTTAACGAGGGACAATCAATTATAATAGCAGCATCAAATTCTATATTAGTTTTATCTGTCGCGACTTTTATTTTATCTATGCCGGGTAAAAAATCATACATAGCCGGTGGTTTATCATCAGAGAAGAGATAGACAGCCTTATTAAGCCTTTTTAAGATTTTAGCTAAAGCTAACTGGCATCCCAGAGCGTCTCCGTCGGGGTTGATATGCGTGAGAATTAAAAAAGAGTTATATTTTTGGAGTGCCTTTGTAACAGCATTTTTATTCATCCGCGTTCTCCTCGCTTGACTCCGATTTGATTTTTTTAAACAGTTCCTCAATCTTTCGCGCTTCTTCAGCTGTATCATCTTTATAAAAAAACAGTTCCGGTGTAAAGCGTAAGTTAGTTCTTCGCGCCAACGATTTTTTTATAGGTTTAACCGCGTCCTTAAGGGCATTAAGCGCTTTCTTGTCATCCTCATTAGCTATAAAACTTACGTACACTTTAGCCTGCTTTAAATCAGGGCTCGCCTTAACATTAGTGATGGTTATAAATCCAATCTCAGCAGAATCTATTTCGTGCTGAATGATCCAGCTCAACTCTTCTTTCAAGAGATTATTCATTCTGTTTACTCTTAGCTTTGACACCTATTTATATTTTACCTTTTCTTATATTTAGAAGCTTGGTGAGTTCATTCAGCTCCTGCGGCCTGGTTGTTAAACCCTTGTCTAATTTCAAGTAAAGCAATTTATCCATTATTCTACCATAATCAGGTGAGGGATCTAATCCCAACTTTTTTATATCATTACCATTAATCTTAAGTTTAACATCGCGATAGTCGCAAATAAAGTTTTTGATATGGGATATTGCGGCTTGGCTTCCAACTTTAGCCATTAAAACCAATAAAGCTTCTGATGATGAGCCGCGCAAAACTTTATAAATTTTACTTGGGGCCACCGCCTTCTTTATCTTTGCGAAATTATTTGGTATTTTTTTTGAATTTAAGCTATACCACTTTATAATTTCTTTGTCGGCATTAGATAAAACTAGCCTGGAGGTAACCTTTTTTATTTCTTTTCTATTGAGTTTATCCAAGAGACAAATGAAATAAACAAGCCATTTTTTTATAGGTACGTTAGAAACTGACTGGTACCAGTCTATATATCCGGGAACCTTTCTTAAGGTTCTTTTTTCGTTAATTGTCAACTTTAATTTGGGATGGATGAAGCGAAATTCATGAAGTTGCTGCATGCGCATAATACCTTTAAGCGGGTTCTTCTCTGAGAGAATAGGAATCAACTCCTCTCGAATACGCTCTCCGGCAACCCTTAAAAACATATCCATATCTACAGCTGTTTTTACAAGATGTTCTGTTTGCGAATCTATTTTAAAATTATATCTTTGTTCGAATTTTACAGCACGAAAAATACGTGTTGGGTCTTCTACGAAACTTAAATTATGCAAAACTCTTATTTTTTTATCTTTGATGTCCTTCTGTCCGCCATAAAAATCTATAAGCTTCGCGAAATTGTCTTTATTTAAACCCATAGCCATCGCGTTAATGGTGAAATCTCTTCTTGATAGATCATTTTTGATATTGCTAAATTGTACAGTTGGTAAGGCGGCGGGATATTCATAGAACTCCGTTCTTGAGGTAGCCAAATCAATTTTAAAACCATTTTTCATAATTAATATGGCCGTGCCAAAGCGAGCGTGAGTAACTAAGCTGCATTTAAGTTTTTTCTTCAAAATTTTCGCGAACTCTATTGCCTGTTCTTCTATAACTAAGTCTATATCAAAATTTTTATATCCTAAAATTAAGTCCCTAACAAAACCACCTACAACGTAGATCCGATAATCTTCTTTATCAGCAATCTTAGAGATAGAAATTAAAAGCTTATAAATCTCCCGAGGTAAAACTTTTTTTATTTTCTTAGATAAGTTTCTTATATTACTTTCTCTTTGCGTCTCAGGTGGCCGCTTAGCAACAGTATGTCCCAAATTTTTATGCAAAACTCTCAAAATGTCACCCCTGGTTACAATGCCGGTTAACAGTCCCTTTTTAGTAATAGGTATACGGCCTATATCATTATCAAAAATAGTTTTTTGTATTTCTAAAAGGCTGGCACTCTCCTCTAATGATATTATATTTTTTGACATATACCCTTTAACGCGGGAATGGCCTAATCCATGATAGATGGCTTTATCCACATCCGTACGCGTTATGATACCTGAGAGTTTTTTATTTTTTAAAATAGGCAGGCCGCCAATATTGAATTTACTCATTAGATCGCGAGCCTCATTGACGGTTTCTTCATCTTCAATGGTTTTCACCGGATAACTCATGATATCTTTAGCGGTTGGCTCCGGCTTTAGATTACTCTTTATAAGTTCAATAATTTTTTTCTCCGCTTTACTTATTGAATAACCGCGGATTATACCAGAAGACGCGGAGGCATGCCCTCCCCCTCCAAAATACGCCGCGATTTTATGAACATCGATATATGGAATTCTGCTACGCGCCAACATTTGTATTTTTTTTCCAATTTTTACCAAAACAAAGATAACATTAAAATTTTCGATATCAATCAAGCGATGTGTCAGAATTGCTAAATCCGGAATATAATCACTATGTTTTATTGATGCTATGGCAATATTTACACCGCTAACATCGAAAGTTCTGGTATGCGCGATAAGCTTAATCAGGAGGTCTAATTCATCTTCAGTTAGTTGCCGGTTAAGATAGTGTGATAAAAGATTTAAATTTAGCCCTTTTCTATAAAGATACGAAACCATATCAATATCTTCCTGAACGGTTGTCCTAAAAGTAAGGCAACCCGTATCCTCATATATACCTAAAGCAAAAACAGTTGCCTCCAGAGGGTTAATTTTGATTTTTTTCTTAATAATTAGTCCTAAAAGAGTTGTAATAGTGGCACCAACCGAAGCTTTATATTCCTTATCAGCCTTTATATCATCGCCGGTTGGAGGATGATGGTCAAATATATGAACAATCACTTTTTTATTTTTTAAAACTTCAGCGGCCCTGCCTATACGGCTTTTTAAACTGGTATCGACAATAATCAAGCGGCTAACCTTTGAAAAATCAAAATGCCTTTCATCTTTCAGTTTAAAAATATCCTGATACAATGAGAGAAATTTCCTGACTTGTTTTTCCGGAGTCCTCGGTAAGATTAGTTCCGCTTCCGGATAAAGTTTCTTAGCGGCTATTAATGACGCTAAAGAATCAAAATCTCCGGAAGTATGAGTTACAATTAAATCCATATTCAGCTTTCAGCCTTCAGCTTTCAGCCTTCAGCTAATACTGACTAGCTGATGACTGAGAACTGACAGCTCTTTTACGGCCTTGGATGAAACTTTTTATGTATTGATTTTAGCCGTTCTTTATTAATGTGAGTATATATCTGCGTCGTGGAAATATTCACATGGCCTAACATTTCCTGAACAATTCTCAAATCAGCACCGCGTTCCAATAAATGTGTCGCGAAAGAATGCCTCAGGGTATGAGGGCCGATGTTCCTTTTAATCTTCGCTAACCGCACGTACTTTTTTATCATTTTCCAAAAGCTTTGCCGAGAGAGTTTCTTACCTAAGCGTGATATAAAGAGAGCTTCGCTGGGGCATGATTTTCTTATAAGCCCCGGCCTAACTTTCATTAAATACCTTTCAATGGCTGTCTGAGCTTTTTTGCCTAGAGGAATAATTCTTTCTTTTTGCCCCTTACCTCTGCACTTAATAAATCCTACGTCCATATTTAAATTATCTACGGTTAAATTACTGATTTCAGAAACGCGCATGCCGGTCGCGTATAAAAGTTCCAGAGCAGCTTTGTCTCTAATGCCGCATTGGCCTTTTAGATTCGGTAAATTTAGGATTCGCTCAACTTCATCCAAGGATAAGACCTCCGGCAGTTTTTGCCATAACCTGGGAGCTTCTAAAATGCTCGATACATCTTTTTTAATATATCTTTCAAGAACCAAAAACCTGTAAAATCCCTTTATTGATGCCAAGTAACGTCCAATAGATGACGTAGATATTCCCGCGTCTTTTTGCCGCATAATAAATTGCATTATATCATCTTTTGTAGTTAGCTGAATATTTTTTATCGCTCTTTTATTTAAAAATTGAAGATACTTATTAAGATCACTTCGATAGGAATACAAAGTGTTATCAGAGAGGCCGCGTTCCACGGAGAGATAATTTAGGAATTCTTCAATTAATTCTTTCATAGAAATGGATTATATTTTTTTTCCCTGCCTATAGTTGTTAATGGCCCGTGACCGGGAAAAACTTTGGTACTATCCGGCAAAGTAAGTATTTTCTCTTTTATTGAACTTATTATCTTATCTTGATTGCCTCCCGGTAAATCACAGCGGCCTACGCCATCGAAAAATAATGTGTCACCCGAAAAAAGCAAATTTTGAAAATATAAACAGATACTGCCCGGAGTATGTCCCGGTGTGTGAATTACCTTAAGTTTAACTCCACCTAAATTTATAATCTCATCATCCCGCAATATCTTGATATTTAAATCACCTTCAGCCATCAAAGTATCAGTATATACCGCCAGATTTAAATTATTATCTTTTAAATATTTGACGTCTTCGGTATGCAGCATAACCGGCAGATTAAAATCATGAATTCCCTCAATGTGATCAATATGCCCGTGAGTTACAATAACCGCCTTAAGGTTAAGATTCCTATCTGAAATAATTTTTTTGATATCGCCTGTTGGTTTGATAGGATCTAAAATAAATGAATCTTTTGACTTAGCGTGAGTAATTATGTAGCTATTGGTTAATAGTGAACCTTGAACTATTTTAACTATATCAAAATTACCTTCAGTGTAATCCTCAAAATCAGTTGACATCTGTCTTTATCCAATTATTTTCAAGCATTAAGTCAGAATTAAATCCCTTTTTTACTTCTCTTACTTGTGATTTTAATTCATCAACAATCTTATTCTGACTCGAATTTGATAGTGAGCACGATTTTAGCTTCTTAGTCAAAGATGCCATTTTCTTTATATAAAGATTTAAATCGCTTGCCTTGGGTTCCTTTAAAAGAATCTGCATCTCTTTAAGGTTGTATAATGCCCTTTGGGCGGAATTATAAGTTTTCTTGTGATTTTCACCCATACTGGATATTGTTTCGTATATCCAAATTTCATAATAAACCCAATGATTATTATATCTAACATCGGTCGGGTAAACTTCATCAGTGCTTTGAAAAATTTGTTTCTCTTTTCTGTCTTTACTCTTTTTTCTGACAAATTTGTCTTTCATTGTCGCGCAGCCAAATGAACTTACAGAAAAAATAATTATTAAAAAGATGTAAATAATTTTACGCATGTTTAACTCCCTCGTATAAGTTTTAAAAAAAACAAGACGTTCGTCTTCGCTCACTCTAAGAATTAAGACGCTCATTTCATTCGCTTTAAGAATTAAGTCTTTTTATTTAATCCCGTGTTTAAATCCAAAATTCTAAACTTTAGATGTTATTGTTTTATTTTTTGCCTTTTGAGTTTTGTATTTTGTGCTTTGAACATTTGATATTGTTTAGTATTTAGTGCTTTGTGCTTAGAATTTGTTATTTACTGTCATTTGTTTCAAATCCTGTGTTCTGTTTGCCCCATGCTCTACGTCCTATGTTTTTTGTTTCTTGCTTGTGCCCTGCAAGGGTATGACCTGTGACTATGGTCTGTTTTTATTGTTTTTGCTATCAGCTATCAGCTATGAGCTATGAGCTCTTTACTTTTTTGCTTGCCTGTGCCCCTTAAGGGTATAACTTGTTTCTTATTTGTTTTTTGCTTCTAACTTAATCCTTAGAACTCACCATCAATTTATCAACGGTGAGCGTCTTAATCCCTGTCCGCCTCCGGCGGGCTTAATCCTGTTTTAGCTATCTTCCACCCGCTAATCTGGTGGCTAAAAAATGTGGCAGGCCGGCATCTATAATCTTCTTTTGAGCTAAGTGAACTTCG
>CBDUVS010000009.1:0-18309 GCA_965370735.1 uncultured bacterium
ACCAAAATATAGATTAAAACTTATAGGCCAAAGATGTAGTTAACCGCAGCTCATTCTTTTCGATCGTTGCAGGAGCGTTGGAGTCATATTCATCAATCAAACTTATAACTAATGAGAGTTTATCCGTTATGGGACTATCTAAAGAGGTCTCAGAATAAAGCATATACTCCCCTAATTCTCCCAGTGAAGGATATATATAAAAATCTTGCGAAATAGTAGCCCCGCCAAATATCTTCTTAGACACAAACCCTCTGAAAACTGAGGTTACATCATCTTCATTTCCGGTTTTATAGTATTTAGTCATTTCATATCCAAGAGCAGCCTCAGCCAGCAACTTAAACTCATCCTTAGTAAAAAACCAATATCCATAACCCGCTGAAGGTATCAGGCGATAATCAACACCTGAGAATTTATTATGCTCACCAAATAGTTTATAAAAATTATACCATTTCAAGTCCTTCCCAAAACTATAGGCATAACGAACATATCCGTTATATTCTTGAGTGTCCATACGGTCTTCCGATGAGGCATATACACCTTCCGCTTCAAAGGTAAGCTCATTTCTGCCGGCTTTCCTGTTGGTGATAAATTTACCGGTTAACTTTGATTTATCGGTACTTCCACGTGATTCATTGTAACCAAAAGAAACCTTTCCCGACCATAGCTTTGAATCCGCGCCTTGGTCAGTTGCTTTTGATTTATTCACTACCATTTCTTTAGAATCATTATCATAACTTATGCTGTTGATTTGTTCTTTGCTAATTTTAACCTGAGACATAGCCGTTGTATCCAATATATAGTATTTACCGGTTTCTTTTTTTATCTTTCCGGTTATTTTATCACCATTTTTTAGATGTATTACATCGGCAAAAGAATATTCTGCGCCAAAAAAAGATACTAATAAAATAATCATGATTAATTTAGGAGCAACAAGAAATGTTTTAGTTTTTTTCATATCACCTTTCATATGGTTTAGTTCTTTATATAAATATTGACTACATTTTTTATAATACTATCAGAATAGCCTCTTGCATGTCAAGCTATCTATAAAAGAGCGTTTTTATCATAAGGTCCAACTTTTTTCCATTCACAAGTTATAACTACGTCTGTTTCTACTTTTGTACAATTGTTGCCTTCGCCATCACGTAATTTTATTTTTTAGTCGGTTTTATCTAAAATAATATCTTAAAAAGAAACTTGCGCCGCCAGCCAATAACAGGTAAAATTATGACTAGACAAGAAGATGTGGCTTATGAATAAAATAATAAAAATATTTATTTTTTTCCTTCTTATATTTATCGGGAGTTACTTCCTGCTTAATAATTATCTTCTCCCTTATAAGGCGAAAGGTTTAATTACAAATAGGTTAACAAACTCTCTTAATAGAAAAGTTACTATTAATAAATTCTCATATTCACTTAAGGATGGTATTGTATTAGAGGACGTTCAGATTGCCTCAAAGGATTTAGAAGAGAGTTTGCCGCTACTGAGTTCTAATAAGATAAGTTTCAATGTTCTTATCCTGCCCTTTATAATCCAGCGCAAGTTAATAATCACCGGTTTAAATATAGATAATCCCCAGATAATCATAAATAAGTCGCCCCAAGGAACTTTCAATATCAGCGATCTTCTAAAGCCTTCGAATAAACCCGCTTCTAAAAAGAATTCGTTTATGATTACCAGTGCTCGCATTAATAACGGCTCTCTGTCATATTCCGATTTCAGCCATGAAGACAAATATTTTAAAAAAATTACTATGATAAATTTCAATTACGGATATATGCCTCCGACTTCAATTAGATATAAACTTTCTTTTTCTCTGGCGGATAAGAAACCAAATTGTTTCTTAAAAGGGACCTACAACATTAAAACTAAGGAATTATATTCATCGGGCAATACAAACAGTCTCTCTTTACGTGAAATAAATCTTGCTGCCGGTTCGCCAATTGACTGCAACGCCTTAAAAGGTACAGCAACATCTAATATTAATGCCGTTTTGGATAACGAGAAACTCTTAGATATAGACATTACTGCCAGCCTAAATGATTTAACTTTAGATAAAACTACTTTTCAAATCAAGGGAGATACTGATGTCTCCGTTAATATGGCTTATGATTTTCACAAAAAGAAACTCTTAAATCTTTCCGGAGACATAAAACCAAAAGGACTCTCAATTGAAGGCCTGCCTTACGTTTACTCTTTTACAAATATGACCGGTAAAGCTAAATTTGATACCAAAAAGATTACCCTGGAAGAAATAAACGGAAATTTACTGGGTTGTCCCACCGTATTAAAAGGTGTAGTAAATTTAAAAGATTTATATTTGAAGTTACATGTAAAAACTGACTTGCGACTTGAAAAAGCAATTGAGATACTACCTCAGCCCAATAGAGAAAAATTTAAAAATCTAAAGTTGTCCGGAAAGACTTATGCCGCCCTTAATATAAACGGCAGTCTCAGAAAAATGATTTCCCTGGATATAACTGGAGATATATCTTTATCCGATGTATCGGTTCAGGGAGCTAATTCAAAATTTAACATTTCAGCTGCCAGCGGAAAAATATTCCTCTCCAAAGACAAGGCGGAAATAAATAATATTAGTTTTAATCTCTTAGATAATACTTATAAATTAAATGCCGTCTTAAGTGATTTTAAAAACCCCAAACTTGACTTTAAAATTATGTCAGATAACTTCTTCGGTGTCGGCAATATATCTATAGCGCAGTCAAACGCGCATATAAATAAGATAAAAGGTAATTATTACACGCATACATTTGAATTAACCGGAGACATAGAAAATCTTTTAGACCCCAATATTACTCTTTACGGTGATATTGTAGTAGATACAGCTCATCTCGATAAATTAATACCCTCGTACGCGAAGAACATCTCAAACCTGGAACTAAAAGGTAAAATCCCGGGTAGCCTCCATTTTCAGGGACAGCTTGCTAAATGGAAAGAAGCCGCGGCGGGTTTTAAGGCTACTACCGGTAAACTGCAGTTAAAAGGTTTAAATTTAACAGATTTATATATCAATGCCGCCATGCAAGCCGGAAAAGTAATATTAAAAAACTTCACTTTCTTGGCCTATGACGGGATATTTGCCATGACAGGTGATATGGTTTTATCAAAACAAAGTACACTTTATCAAGCAAATATAATGTTTAAAGATTTAAATTTAGAAAAATTAATACAAGACACCAAGTCCAAAGACAAAAAAATTAAAGGCATAACTTATCTAAAAATGCAGATTAGAAATCCTTATAAAGATATAAGTGGAATTACGGGCGATGGAGGCGTGGTGATTGTTGATGGCCATCTCATGGAGTTACCCGTTCTTGATACCATGGCAAAATTACTAGGTATTCCCATGGAGGAAAAAGTAACATTCAAAGAAGCTTACGCCGATTTTATTATTAAAAATCAGACTATAAGCAGTGAAAATATTACTCTTGTCAGTGAAGGTTTTGAACTGAAATCCAAAGGTTCCCTGGATTTCAAGGGCAACATCAACTTTTTATCAAACGCGGAGTTCTCAAAGGAAAAATATGAAGAATTAAATACAAGCCAGCAAGTTCTTTCTATGATATTTAACTTTACAAACAGATATATAACCCGCATACGCTCAACCGGCACAATAACAAACGCTCAACATGAATTGGAACCGGCTTCTCCCGATGAACTTCTTTTAGAAGGATTAAAAGGCCTAAAAGGTATAGGAGACCTTTTGGGACTTTAAATAAAATTCTTCTTCATCATAATTTCAGCCATTTTCTTAAAAGCTATAGCTCGATGGCTGATTGTATCTTTTACTTCAGGACCCAGCTCCGCGAAAGTTTTATCATACCCTTTTGGAATAAATATGGGATCATATCCAAAACCATACTCCCCCGCGGGTTTATACGTAATTGTTCCTTCGCAAGTTCCTTCTGCCGTAGCCAAAACGTTATCATCTTGAGCTAAAACTACTAAACACTTAAAGTGAGCTGTTCTTTTATCAGGCAACACGTCACTTAAAGCATCTAATAATTTAGCTATATTCTTATTGTCATCCTGCTCTTCCCCGGCATATCTGGCAGAATGTATTCCCGGCCGGCCGTCTAATATATCTACCGCCAAACCGGAGTCATCAGCCAAAGCCGGAAGCCTTGAAAACTTTGAATATACAATCGCCTTTTTTGCCGCGTTTTCAATAAAAGATTTTTTATCTTCAATAACTTCGGGCGCGTCAGGATAATCAGCAAGACATTTGAAATTAATATCTAAGCCTTCAAGTAATTTGATTATTTCTATAAGTTTACGTTTATTTTTTGTGGCAACAAGAATTTCTTTTGACATTATATTTTTATTATATCCTTTTGGAGCTCAATTAGGTCATTTATGCCCTTGTGAGCTAATTTAATCAACGCGTTCATTTTTTCTACCGTAAACGGAGCTCCTTCCGCTGTAGCCTGAACTTCAATTAGTTGCCCGCTGGAAGTCATGGCCACATTCATATCCACGTCGGCTTTTGAATCTTCCTCATAAGCTAAATCTAACATATTTTTACCCTTAACTATCCCCACGCTCACGGCAGCTACATATTGACTGACGGGAAGTTTATTAAAAGCTTTTTCTCTTTTTAAATACTTTAAAGCCTCAACCAAAGCGATAAAACTGCCGGTAATACTAGCGCATCTGGTACCTCCATCAGCCTGAATAACATCAGCATCTAAAATAACTGTTCTCTCGCCCAAGGCCTTTAAGTCAACTACTCCCCGCAATGTTCGCCCGATAAGCCTTTGGATTTCCTGTGTCCTTCCTGAAATACCGCCCCTTCTACCTTCTCGTTTGATTCTACTTGAACATGAACGCGGAAGCATGCTATATTCCGCGGTCACCCAACCGGAGCCGCTATCTCTTAAAAACATAGGAACAGTTTCTTCAACTGAAGCTGTACAAATAATCTTGGTATTACCTTGCTCAATCAAACAAGAACCCTCGGCATATTTAATATAGTTAGTTTTTATTTTTACATTTCTTAATTTATCGTATCCTCTAAGTCCTTCTCTTGGCATTTGTGCTCCCTTTCCGCTTATAAAGGTAATTCCCTCTAGAGTCTATGCAGACAATTACCGGAAAACTCTTAACTTCTAATTCAAATATCGCCTCGGCCCCCAATTCTTTATAAACTACCGGTTTAGCTTTTACTACCTTAGTAGATAAATATGCCCCGCAACCGGCAGGCGCGATTAAATAAATACCTTTATTCTTTTTCAAAGACTCAATAACTTCTTTACTTCTTTTGCCTTTTCCTATAAGCATCTTTAAGCCCGCTTCAATTAACGCCGGAGTATATAAATCCATCCTTGATGAGGTTGTCGGCCCGCAAGAACCAATAGCCGTTTTTTTCTTCTTCGGAGTTGGGCCCGTATAATATACCACTTCATTTTTTAAACTTATCGGCAGCTTCTTTTTAGACTTTATTGCTTTATACAATTTAAGATGAGCCTGATCTCGAGCCGTATACACTTTACCGTTAAGATAAACCATATCCCCAACTTTAAGCTTTTTAATCAATTCAGTATTGAGATTATTAGTATTAACTATATATTTCATAATTAAATTGTACAACCGGCGCTTCTGGTTGCGTGACAGCCTATATTTACAGCCACGGGCAAACCGGCTATATGAGTCGGACTGCTTAAAATCTTAACCTGCAGGCATGTTGCCTCACCGCCTAAACCCATAACACCTATTTTAAGGCCATTAATCTTCTTCAGGAGCCTTTTCTCCATTAAAGCCAAATGCTTTTTCTTATTTTTACTTCCTATCGGTAATAAAAGGGCTTTCTTGGCAAGTAAATTAGCAGTCTCCGCCACTCCACCTATGCCCACACCTACAATATAAGGCGGACAAGCATCGGGTCCGGCCTCCTCAACACAAGATACAATAAAATCTTCAACCTCAGTTATACCCGCGGTTGGATTCATCATTTCTAACTTAGTCTTATTCTCGCTTCCAAAACCCTTTGCCATCACAGTTAATTTTAGCTTATTTCCCTTTACGCTTTCAATATGTATAAGAGCCGGGCCGCTTTTAAAAGGAGGTTTTCTTAAAATAGGATCAGTGACTACCGACCGCCTAAACGCGTATTTCTTATACGCCTCTTCAGCGCCCTTTATTAGCGCCTTTTTTAAACTCCCCTTAACAAATACTTCCTGGCCAACTTCAACAAAAACTATGGGCAGTCCCGTATCCTGGCATAAAGGAAGTTCTTCGCGTTTGGCTATCCGGGCATTTTCAATAATAAGCCGCAGCATCTCTTTGGCAACTTTGTTTTTTTCGCTTTTCATAACTTTTTTAATAGCCTTTTCAATATCAGGCCTGATTACAGTACCCGCCTTTAAAAATAATTTGCTTACATTTTTTTGAACTTCAGAAGCAGTTATAATTCTCATTTTTTCTTATATCCTCTGCTTTGATACTCTCTCGTAACAACCGTCTTAATGCCGCCTCGAATGTTAAATTCACCTGTTATCTTAGCATAACGCGGCCCACAAACCTTTATAAAATCATCTAAAATCCTGTTAATTACATGCTCATGAAATATACCGACGTTTCGGTAAAAAGTGAGGTATTCTTTAAATGATTTTAATTCAATGCAATATTTACCGGGTTGGTACTCAATGCTTATATGGGCAAAATCAGGTAAACCGGTTTTCGGACAAATGCAAGTAAACTCATTAGTTTCTATGTGTATTAAATATTCTTTATCGGGATATTGATTTTCCCATACCTCCAAAAACGGAGTTTTCAGCTTTTTTATATATCCCTGTAAATTCTCGTAACTTGATTTCTTTGCCTTCATTATTTCACTCCCAAAATTTTATGTATTTGCGGTATCACTAAAACGTGTTCCAGGCTATGCTTAGCTGTTTCTAAAAGTTTAATTATATCTTTACCTTTAACTCGCTTTTTGATTTTATTTACGGGTGTTACCGGCTGTATTATCAAAGGTATCTCGCGGTTTACTTTTTTAATAATAGTAATCGCTTTCTTAAATTCAGTTATTTTTACATCACTGGTAATAACCATCTTAACAAATAATCTTCTATTTTTACCTAATTTTTTATTCGCTATTTTTAAAAAACTATAATGCGATTCCCACAGTGCCCTCTTGAGTCCCGCGGCTGATGGTAATTTAATATCCATAGACAGATAATCAATATATTTTATGACACGCTGTAAATTTAAAGGTAAAGAACCGTTAGTTTCTAAATATACTTTATACTTAAGCTTCCTTAAAGCATTAAGTAAAATCTTTAAATTATCGGTGTCAACTAAAGGTTCGCCACCGGTAATAGATATTGAATGACATTTTTTACCGGCATATAAACTATTTATTTTCGCAGTTAATGCTTTTATAGAAATATCTTTTGATGTCAAATTCCCGGTATCACAATACCGGCATTTTAAATTGCAGCCGGCAAAACGAACAAATACCTGATACTCGCCCACATAAAGGCCTTCACCCTGAATCGATGAAAATACTTCCGCGATACCTTTTACTTTCATCCAGCGCGTTTCTCCTCTAAAGGATCACCTATCCCGGCTCCTTTAAAACCACCGGCTCTGAGTCTGCAGCTATCACACTTACCGCAAGGATACCTGCCCCCCTTATAACACGACCAGGTATGCTCAAAAGGAACACCCAACTCTTTACCAAGTTTTACAATTTCCGCTTTTGAGCTCATTATTAAAGGTGCTTCTATTTTTACCGCCTTACCACTTACCCCGCTCTTAGTGCCTAAAGCGGCCATTTTACTAAAAGCCTTTAAAAAATCAGGGCGGCAATCGGGATACCCGGAGTAATCAACAGAGTTTACCCCGATAAAAATACTGCCGGCTTTAATAACTTCCGCGTACAAAAGCGCGTAACTTAAAAATATGATATTTCTAGCGGGAACATATGTGCTGGGTATCCCTCTTTTTTTTATTTCTGAACTCCGCCTTTGCGGTAAATTGGTTTTTGTATTTGTAAGCGAACTGGACTTCAAAGGAAAGGCTACCTTTAAAATCACCTGCCTGGTTTGAGTAAGCTCTGTCAGTTTTTTGGCGGATTGCGTTTCCCTGCGATGCCTTTGGCCATAATCAAAAGTCAGGCATGTAATATCAAAACCGCCTTTCTTGGCGTAAAAAAGCGTTACGGCTGAATCAAGGCCGCCTGAAAGCAAAATAATAGCTTTTTTCATTTACCTCTATATGTGGCGCGTGACGTGTCTGTCTCCCAAACAGAAACCTCAATTCCACTAATATTTTTCAACTTTATTTTTTTTTCCACGCATTTGTAAATATAAGCCGCGATATTTTCTGATGTAGGATTAACCTTTTTAAAAAAAACATGATCATTTAAACAACAATGGTCCAAATCGCTTATCACCTCATTAAGCATCGACTTTAAGGTTTTAAAGTCCATCACCATGCCGATTTTATCTAACCTCTCACTCTCAATGCTCAGTAATACCTTCCAGTTATGGCCGTGCAAATTCTCACACTTACCCTTATAGCCGCGTAAAAAATGTGCTGAACTGAAATTTTTCAAAACAGAAACACTATACATAACTACACCTTTCTAACACAATTTATTTTTCTACCTAAGAATTTTTCACCCACTTTAATGAAATAGGCAGATTCATCACTTACGTAAAATTGATAATCGGGTTTTTTCTTCTCTTCACTCAATGCCCCTATTTGCTTGAGAGCGGCCTTTACCACCTGAGCTACTTCATGAGCTGAGTCAATTAATGCGACTTTTTTGCCCAGAACTTTTTTTATAATCTTTTCTAATAAAGGATAATGAGTGCAAGCTAAAATTAAAGTATCAATATTTTTCAACTTTAGATAATCAAGATATATTTTCGCGACTCTATAGGTTATATCTGTATCAAGCCAACCCTCTTCAGCCAAGGGAACAAACAAAGGACAGCTTTTACTAAAAACTTTTATCTTTCTATCAAGCTCCTTCAACTTACTATCATAAACCTTACTGTTTATGGTGCTGTTGGTGCCAATAACCCCTATTCTCTTATTTTTTGATACCTCTACAGCCTTTTTAACCGCGGGATCTATAACCCCGATTACCGGTATATTCAATCTCTTCTCTAATGTCGGTAAACTCAAACTGCAAGATGTATTACAAGCCACTATAATTAATTTAACACCGCGCTTTTTTAAAAAATTGGCATTCTCAATGGAAAAAATGGTAATAGTCTTTTTTGATTTATTTCCATAGGGCACTCTGGCGGTATCTCCAAAATAGATTACATTTTCGCGGGGCATAAATCTAAAAACTTCTTTAGCTACACTTAGCCCGCCTAAACCTGAATCAAAAATACCAATAGGCTTAAGCGAACTGTTTTTTTTATTAATTAGTAAACCCTTCTGTTTCTTCATATCTCTGTTTATAATTAATTATACCCTTAGCTAAAGATTGAGCTATTTGTTTTCTAAAAGAAGCACTGCGCAGTTTTGATTCCTCACTGCTATTAGAAACAAAACCCACCTCAATTAAAACAGAAGGAGATCTAACCCCTTTTAAGACATAAAAACGAGCGCTTTTAACTCCTCTGTTCTTTCCTATAGAATCACCCTGCATTGACCGGCATAAGCTGGCCGCCATCTCCTTTGATTCTATGCGGTATTCATCATAAAGTAAATCCCAAACTATGGCATCAAGCGTGCTCGAATGCTTTAATGTAAATTCATCTTCTAATTCCAATACCGCGTTTTCTGCTGCCGCGACAGCCCTGGCGTTATCATCCATCGCGTCTGATAAATAAAACACCTCAAATCCGCGGGCAGACCTGTTTCTGGCGGCATTCGCGTGAACGCTTATAAAAAAGTCGGACTTAACCTTATTGGAAATATCAGCCCTCCTCTTAAGACTAATGAAATTATCGGTGTCTCTGGTCATCACAACCTTAAAACCATTAGCTTCAAGTATATTTCTTAGCTTCTTACTTATATCCAGGACAACATCTTTTTCCCGAAGGCCTTTGCGGCCAATTGCTCCCGGATCTTTTCCGCCATGACCGGGGTCTATAACCACCGTTTTAATTGAATAGATTTTAGTAGAAGGAACTTGATAATAATAGGGATTAAAAACCCTATCAAACTTATCTTCAACCATAGAAAACGGAATATAGATATTATCATCATAAAGAATAACCGGCTTCAAATGAACATAATATCTACCGTCTAATATAAAACTATTTGAATTAGCCATAACTATAGCTTTATGGCCATCTTTCTTAAGAACAACCCTGTAACTCACAGGATCATAATCCCACTTAACTCCATAAATACCGCACATCAGGCTTAGAGAAACATAGTTTTCACCTTTGAGGCTTACAGCTTCTTTTTTCAAATCATAAAGAGCTTTGCCTCTCACCAGGCTTCTCCTGCCGGCACAACCTGAAAACATGATAAGAGATAAAAAAAGAACCCCCATAAATAAATATTTGGCAGGTTTTCTATATGACATTATTCTAATTTCCGACATCTTGTTTTTGGATTATATCTAAAGGTACAATTGTCTTAACTTCCCGCAATGTTGTCTTGCCTTCCTGAACTTTTCTCAAAGCCTGTTCCTTTATTGTCTTTATGCCCCATTTTTTATAATTATCCCTTAACTCATCCGGTGAGGCATCATTATATATAAGTGCTCTTATTTCTTTAGTAATATAAAGAATCTCAAAAACAGCGGTTCTACCTTTAAAACCGGTATAATTACATATTTGACAACCTTTAGGCTTATACACATTTCTAATAACATTACCCGCGACAGATTCCTGATATTCTATTTTCTCCTTGCAATTTTCACACAAAAGCCTTAATAGCCTCTGTGATATTACAGCTAAAAGCGAATTAGACAAATAATGCGTACTAATACCAAAATCTTTAAGTCGGGTTATCGTACCGGCTGTATCAATGGCATGCATCGTACTTAAAACCAGATGCCCTGTATCTGAAGCATGATGGGCTATCTGGGCGGTTTCGGCATCTCTTATCTCACCAATCATAATAACATCCGGGTCTTGTCTTAGCATCGAACGCAGGCCTGCCGCAAAACTTACGCCCGCCCTGGTATTAACCTGCTGCTGACTTATCTGAGGCAACTCATATTCAACCGGATCTTCAATTGTCATAATATTACGGCTTTGAGGATTTAACCTTTTAATAATGCTATAAAGAGTTGTAGTTTTGCCGGAGCCCGTAGGCCCGCAAATTAATATCATCCCATGAGGACGCTCTACAATCTCTGATAGTTTTAAAAGGTCTTCTTCATATAACCCCAAACCTTCTAAGTTAAGCATGGTCATAGATCTATTTAGAAGCCTGATGGTAATCTTCTCTCCCATAGTTGAATACGAGGTTGAAATTCTTAAATCATATTTATCATCATCAAGCCAAACCTCAAAACGGCCACTCTGAGCTTCTTTCTTTTTTGCGATATCCAACCCTGCCAAAATCTTAATAGTAGCTGATAATTTAATACCTAACTCCCTGGGAGGTGAAACAATATCATAAAGCACTCCATCTATGCGCTGCCTGATGCGAAGCATTGCTTTACCGGGATCTAGATGAATATCTGAAGCTCTTTGTTTTATGGCAGCCTCAAGGTAAAATTTAACAATTGTCCATATTTTACTTTTAGAAGCGTCCTTAGCCAGATTCTCTAAAGGTAAACCCTCATAATCAAAGACTTTTATGCGCTCTCCTTTAAAGGCTTTGATTTTATTATAAAATATTTGGTGAGCTATATCTGAATGAATAAGATGGTTGCACTTAGGGCATATAAAGAAGTTGGTTTGAGTTATAACATTATCTAAATCATAACCGCAATAAGTACACCTAAGCGGCCTTCTCTTTTTACGGATAAAAAGATAGATGATCAAAGCCGGCAGGTTAAAAATTAAAACAAAAAGAAAACATAAAGCGGGAAATTTTATCCTTTTCTTCCCGGCATCCTCCTTAACCCAAAATGAAACTTTAAGCCAGACAAGAAATGCCCCAAAAAAAATTGCTGCGTAAATAATTATATCCTTCAAATTAATCAAAGGTAACTCCCCCGCGCCTATTACATTATTTCCATTTCCATCTTACCCGAAAACTAAAACAATTTAATAAATCTTTGCTCTTTAAATCAAGAAATCAACTTTATTTCCGCTCTCTTTTCCTGGTTTATCTAACTCTAAGGCATATATATAGTTGTACCAGAAAATAACATAAAATGCAAATGAATTGATACACACTGATAAAACATACAGAAGCTATAAATACTAAAAAAGGTGACGGACTTACATCTGCCACCTTTTAATAATGTATTAACCTTCTCTAATTTATTTCTTCTTTTTCTTATTCTGAATTTTTAAGTTGATAATCTTAATCTTATTTGTAATCTCGAGTACCTTTTTATCGGTACTCCACTTAGTCTTAACCGTTTTAGCTAGAGTTTTACCCAGCTCATAATAAAGCTTTTCTCTTTGTAGCGCTAAAGACGCTATTTCAAGCTGCACTTTGCCTTCCACGGACTTATCTTTAAGATAACATTCACCCTTTTTAGCTAGTATCTCAGCGTTTTTTAAAACCTTTTCCATGTCTTTTTTGCTCACCTGCCACATTTTATCAATTTTCTTTTTAAAATCTTCTTTTTTCATTTTCTTTCCCCTTTCGTCTTAATTATAGCATATAATTTGCTGACGGGCGCGATAAATTCACTCTTCATCCAAACCAGGCCTAAAAGCCCTCTCTTTTTTCTTGAGCCCTATCTTAGTCTTCTCATCTAACATTTTTTCTTTAGCCCGCTTTGAACGTTTGCGCTTTTGTCTTCTTATTTTTTCTATTTTCTTTCTTTCTTCGGAAAGTTTTCCAAGAATAAGAACTTCTATCTTATTTACTAAAATTCTCCTCGCTAGAAATCTGTTCAATACCTGTGAACGTTCCCGCTGGCATTTGACTTCAAGGCCGCTGGGTTTATGCTTCAAATAGACACAGGTCGAGGTCTTATTAACGTTTTGCCCGCCTTTTCCCCCGGAGCGGATAAACTTCTCTTCGAAGTCTTTTTCAAAAACTCCCAAGTGATCCATTTTCCGCTTTAATAATTCTTTTTTAGATCTACTAATATCAACCATCGCAAAACTATCTATATGTTAGTTTTAAAATAACGATTACAAAAGATAATAAAGTCATAACCGTATTAGTTATAATTATCGGTACCGAGCCAATTATAATCCCATAAACCAACCATAATAATAACCCCGCGGTAAGTATGCAGAATGTTGCCAGAGATAAATCGCGGGCATGCTTCTGCCTGCATATTTTTATTATCTGTGGAATAAAAGAAATAGTACAAAGAGTTCCCGCGCATAATCCGATTATCAATTCTAACATATCATTAAGCCTTTTGTCCGCCGGTTAATATTATTATTTATTTACAACGATCGAACGGCTAGCGATGGCAACATTACCACAGCCGTCTGTAACCAAAATATAAAGAATATATTTACAATCATACGAAGGCATCGTTAAGGTAAAACCATTTTCAGTTGGAGTCATTACCTCTTCGCTATACTCATCGGGAAGTTGTAAAATTATCCCTTCTTTAAGAGTTCTCAAATCATAATCGATAACCAAAGGGTCGTTTTCAGGATCTTGCGCTATAACTTCTACGCTTATTTCTTCAAAAGGTGCCAAATTTTTACATTTACTTAAAGACACTCATTCTATCTTCGGGGCCTTATTAACGGGCTCCTTGCCTGTATATGCCTTATAAGCCGTCCAATATGAGGCTCTTTTAAAATCTCTCCAGTTTAAAGGCCACCAGGTAGCTGTCCATTGATCCAACTCACCTAAATAAAACACAAAACCGCCCAGACAGTTGCTTTTGTATTTTTTTAAATCCCGAAAGAAATTAGCGTACTGCCCGGCCTTATGCCAATCAGGCGGATCCATCGGAAGGCCATTTCCATCTATTCCCACTCCCCATTTATTTACCGGGCCAAACTCCGTCAGAATATATGGAATTTTAAGGCCTGCCATTTCCCATCTTCTTTCCGCGGAAATAACGGTACTGTATGTATTCACTCCCACAATATCTAAATTGGGTGTGTGCTTAGCTAAATAAGGAAAACCCTGTTCTTGCATAGAAGCATATATTACAGGATGATTAGGGTCAATTTCATGAATCATTTGACATAACTCATTTAAAAACTGGGCAAAAGCAACTTTTTCTTCCTCGGAATCTGAGAAATACATAACCTCATTGCCAACACCCCACATCAGCAAAGCCGGATGGCCCTTTAATTCATTAACCCAGCGCCTAACTCTTTTTTTACAACTCTCGCGATAGGGGCTTCCTTCTTTATATGAAATATTTTCCCAATCGGCCTTTGCCGGATTTAACCACATCCAGGAGGCCACATATAAACCAAGTTCATGGGCATTATCAAGGTAGCTTTTATCAATGCCGGCGGGAGTATAATTCCACGTCCTAACGGCATTAGCCCCCATCTCTTTAGCCATCAGTAAATAGTCTTCATCGTAAGAGCCGTAATTATAACCGACACCTACCCCTTTTAACTCAAATGGCTTTCCATCAACGTTTAACTGCCAACCGCTTTCTTGTTTTATTACTTCAACTTTTGTAGAAGCCAAGGTCGAATTAGTGAATATCAATATAATCCATATAAATACAATAAACAGGTAACAAATAACTCTCTTCATAGGATACTCAGGCCTCTTCATTCCACGCTTTCCTTGTTCTACCTTTTATTACCTCAACTATAAAATCTCTATCGTCAACATTTGCCTGTTGAATATTAAAATTGTATACTTCACGGATACCTTTTTTCTTTAAGCGTTTTTTTATATTATTAATACATTTTACTACACCTGTGCCGCTCCCATAGGTTGTAAATATAATTGCATCCCTACCACCGGCGTTTAGCAGTTTATCAAGGTAGGTATTTACCGCGGGAGTTGGTGAAAACGCCCATACAGGAGAACCAATGCACACCAAATCATACCCCGCTAAATCAAAATTAAGATCACCGCAAAGGACCGCTCTCTTTCCCCGAAGGGCTTCAAGACACTGAAGGAAGAAATTTCCTTTCTCATTTTTAGGTTTTAATCTATGTGTGTCTACTGTAACATCCTTGTCTTTTAATAAATCAGCAAGTACCTCGGCAACTTTTTCTGTGTTACCGCTATACGAATAATACACTATTAAAGATTTCATATCAACAGCTCCTCATTTAAATAACCAATAACCAAGTTACAAGATATACCCTTGCGGGCACAGGCAAACAATATCCAATATTCAATAACCAATAATCAAACATTATTGTGACTTAGCAGAACCCGCCGATCTAACAACCTGCCCAACTAATCTGTTATTTATTAGATTTCTTGGTAATCTTTTACACATTCTAATCATTTTTGTTTGGTTATTTGAATTTGGTTATTGGTTATTATTTGGTTATTGTTTCTTGGTTATTGTTTCTTATTTCTTCCATTTTAATAACTTCAATAAACACATCGGCGTATGTTTGCAATTTATGTTCTCCAACCCCGTAGACATCCGCGAACGCGTCTTTGGTAAGCGGCTTTTTTACCGCCATATCTTTCAGAGCCTTATCTCCAAATATAATATACGCCGGCACCCCTTTCTTTCGCGCGAGTTCCGCCCTCTTATCGCGCAATCTCTGAAATAAGCCCTCATCTACTCCGTCCCATTCCTGCTCCCTGCGTTTTGACCTTTGTTTTGCAATCTGCTTTTTCTTTTCCCGGACAAGCGGCTTCGCCAACACCGGAACCACCCCCGCATCCAACAACTGCCGCCCTTTATCAGTCACCGACAACGTGGAAAATTCTCCCTCCCGCCGCAAAAAACCCTGGCCGAGAAGCTGTTCAATCATATAGCGTATAAACGGCGCGGATTCATTTGCCATTATCCCGAACATTGACAGCTCATGATGCCGCAGGGCCGTTACCTTATCAACCACTTTACCTTTTAAGACATCAGTGATGTGCCCTGCGCCAAATCCGTAATTATCCTGCCTCACGCTGTCCACACAAGATACGATATTCCGCCCCACAATCAGCGGCTCCTCAACCATCTCCAGCTCGCGCAAACAATAATCGCAGGCATTACACACATCCGCGTCATAAGCCTGTCCGAAATAATTCACCAGCACTTTATGGCGGCATTGCGGTTGAGCGCAAAAATTATACATAACCCCCAATTTTTCCATCATCACCGCGCGCTCAGAAGATTTTTTAGCAAAAAAACTCCACAATCCATAATCCCCGCCGCTGTAAAACATATAACAAAATGCCGGCAGGCCGTCACGTCCGGCGCGTCCGATTTCCTGCTGATACTGCTCAACACTCTTAGGCATCCCCGTGTGAATCACAAAGCGTATATTCGACCGGTCAATTCCCATGCCAAAAGCCACCGTTGCCACAATAATATTTACATCCTCACACATAAAACGATTCTGGCTCATATGGCGCTCTTTATCAGACATACCGGCGTGATAGGGCACATTATCAAACCCCAGCCGCTTCAATTTTACCGACATACTATCCACATCTTTACGGCGCAGGCAGTAGATAATACCCGGCTCATTATTATGCCGCTCCAAAACCTCCGTTACCTGCTTAATAATCTGCTCACGCGGTATCACCCGGTACGTCAAATTAGGCCTATCCACTAACCCGACATGTATCATCGGACTGGACAATTCTAACTGGCTCACGATATCATCCTGCACCTCTTTCGTTGCCGTAGCTGTAAAAGCATGCACGCTGGCCGCTGTAAATATTTTTTTGATCATCCCCAGCGCCCGGTACTCCGCCCTAAAATCATGCCCCCAATGGCTTATACAATGTGCCTCGTCAATCACAAAAAAAGAAACGCTGATATCCTTCAATAAATTAATTGTCGCCTCATTCTGCAATCGTTCCGGCGACATATATAAAAGTTTTACGTTCCCCCGCCGGCACTCCTCAATTGCCGCTCTCTGCTCGGCAACAGATAAGCTTGAGTTTAAATATGCCGCCGCGATGCCTATATCATTGAGCGCGTCTACCTGATCCTTCATCAGCGAAATTAGCGGAGAGATAACCACAAATATCCCTTCTCCTATCAACGCGGGCAGCTGAAAACACAGCGACTTTCCTCCGCCCGTCGGCAGAACCGTCAAACTATCCTCACCCTTAAGTATAGAACAAATCGTTTCTTCCTGTAAAGGTAGAAATGATTTATATCCCCAGTGCCGCTTTAATACCCCGCGTATATTTTCTTTCATTCATCCTATCCATTGGCTAAAGTTTATTTTATACTTAGTAAGTCCAAAATTGATTTTTGCGTCCGGTTTGATTGTCAATTATAATGTGCTTATCAGGGACGAGCATGAGTGTGTCGTGAATTGCCTTATCAAAAGTATAAAGTTCAACATGTTTGCCATAGCGGTCTTTTATTTCAGTAATAACTTCCGCGAAATCTGAATCCCCCGAGATAAGCGCGGCTATATCATATTGATTCGTGGCCGCCTTAGAAAACATATCAACGGCAATCTTAACATCAAGCCCTTTCTGAATCCATACATTATGAACATGCACTAATCGCCCCAGCTTAACTTCAAAATAGGGGATGCTTAATTTGAGTTCTTTAAGATATTCTTGTTGCTCATTATAAGTACGGATATTTTCTTCTTTACTAAACTCCGCGGAATAATAGTAACAACGAACCAGTTCCCTTTTTTCCGCAATCCACTTTATTATATTTATCCACTTAATGTCTTTACGTCTAGTGCCTCCTTTTGTTTTCTCCAAATCTTTCACCTTCTGAACAACATACTCAGCATCAATAAAAATCATTATCCGCTTCATTCATTCCCTCCTCTACTTTTCACTTCTTGCATCAAGACGTTCGCATTCGCTCACTCTAAGGATTAAGACGCTCACTTTGTTCACTCTAAGGATTAAGTTTTTTTCACTTAATCCTTAACTTTACACTTAAGGTTCAACCTATGTAAAGTTAGCTTTTCAATCTTCGCCTGCCCCGTATATGAACGAAGTGAATTGTTCGGGGTTTTACTTAATCCTTAGAGCTCACCAATAATTTATCGATGGTGAGCGTCTTAATCCTTAATCCTGTTCTTTGCCTGTGCCCGCTTGTGCCCTTTAGGGTACCAGAGTATATCTTGTATCTTAAAGTTTTCATATAATTCATCTCGACAAAAATTTTTCAAGTTTCTCTTT
>CBDUVS010000010.1:0-17698 GCA_965370735.1 uncultured bacterium
TACGCTATCCGCCATTGGCTATTATAACATAAAGCCGAAAGACCCGCAATCAGGCCTCTTATAAAATAAAAAGCCCCTCGCGATACTAAATATCGCAAAGGGCTTTTTTGATATGTTGATAAGGCCTTAAGCCTTATTTTTTCTTTTTCTTGGCAGTTTTCTTAACTACCTTTTTCTTGGCTACTTTTTTCTTAGCAACCTTTTTCTTAGCGGCTTTCTTTTTCTTACCGCCTCTAGCCATTTTAGCTTTAGATACATCACCATCTTTATCTATAAAATAAAGATAGCCGGATTCTTTCTTAATTCCACATTTCAGTACTTTACTCGCCATTTTACTTCACCTCCTCCCCCTTTTTTTTAACAAAAAACTAAGTCCCTAATTTAACATGACTCAATATCTGCTTTAGACAGGCGATACATGAGAGTACCGCTAAATAACTTGTTTTAGGATTGTTCGGTGAGGGCTCATTCTCACTTAATGTTTCCACCCGGCCAAAATCCCCTTCGATCACCATTTGGTGTGAATTTCTTACAAACTCAGGCGAAGTTATAATCTTCACTTTTGTCTTATCAGCTCCCACGCTCATCAAGCTCAAAAGCGCCGCTACGTTTATATTTTTAGGAAAAGCCTTAATCGCTTCCCTGGCGCTTCCTTCAAAAATAACTGTTTCTTTATCAATAGCAGATATATCAATATTCTGTTTTTTTAAAAAAGGCGCTCCCTTTAAGCCCCGCGGCGGTTTACGGGTGATGAGCCGGGCACTTTTAATATTTGATATACCAGCCGCCTTGACGGCATCCAGCCCGCAAAGCGCCCCTGAGGGCAAGTAAAGACAAGCTTTACTTTTTTCCGCCAACTCAAAAAGCTCTTCGTGGCCGATAAAACCGCCAACACTAATTGCCATCACATCAACATCGGCATCAAGGCATTTTTTTACCAGTTCCGCGACAAGATCACCACTGGCAGCTTCTATAACTAAATCACTCTTTGGAATCAGTTCATCCAAAGAAAGCAGTTCCGGCTTCTCATTTAATTCCGCGAGAAGCTTTTTGGCATTAGCCTCATTTATATCACAAAGAGCAACCAGCTTCGCGTCTTTACTAAATCTATCCGTAATGGCCCGGGCTATCTCACCGCCTATAGTCCCGCAACCAACAAGCGCTATCTTAAACATAAAACTCCTTTAAGGCTTTAAAACAATATTGTCAATTAATCTGGTGGCCTTAATTTTAATCGATACCGCGACCACTACTTTACCGCTGATATACTTTATCTCCTCGAGATTATGGGCATCAAGTATTTCTATATATTCAATATTAACACATTTTTCGTCGGATATTGACTTTTTTATCATTTTTTTTAATTCTACCGTTTTCTTACATCCCTTTTTAAACGCTCTTTCGGCCGCTTTTAAAGCTCTATAAATAACCGCGGCTTTTTTTCTGTCCGTCGTCGACAAATACCTGTTTCTGGAGCTCATCGCCAATCCGTCAAACTCTCTGAAAATAGGCAGCATTTTTACTTTAATATTAAAGTTTAAATCCTCAATCATTTTTATAATAATTCTCACTTGCTGGTAATCTTTTTGCCCAAAATAAACCACGTCGGGTTCAATCAAATTAAAAAGTTTAGCAACTATAACGCAAACACCTTTAAAATGACCCGGGCGGATAAGGCCGCAAAGTTTAGCGGATAAATTGCCGCAGTGAACATAAGTCTCAAAATCAGCCTTGTACATTTCATCTGAATTAGGCGCAAAAACAATGTCGACACCGCTCTCTTTAGCGAGTTTTAAATCACGCCTTAAATTTCTGGGATATTTTTTGAAGTCTTCTTTGGGGCCAAACTGTGCAGGATTTACGAAAATACTTAAGACAAGGATATCATTATCAACTCTGGCCTTTTTTATAAGGCTTAAGTGGCCCTGATGCAGAAAGCCCATGGTCGGCACAAATCCTATTTTTTTATTCCGAGCCTTGAGTTTCCTGATAAGCTGATTGATTTTCCTGGGGGACTTGACTACTAACATGGTCTTTACTTAAATCCTCGAGTAACTCTTTAGCGCGTTTATTAAGTCCGGGGTGAATCGCGTCCGGGGCTATTTCACACAGGGGCTGTATAACAAAATCTCTTTTATGCATCTCAGGATGAGGAATCTTAAGGTTTTTGCCTTTGATGATTAAGTCATCAAATAAGAGAATATCTAAATCTATTTCGCGCGGACCCCATTTTTCATGAACCTCTTTACGTCCTAAAAAACGTTCGATATTTTTAAGACGCTTAAAGAGTGTGTAGGGGTCTAAAAAGGTTTCAATTTCAATTACTAAATTTAAATATTTATCCTGTTCGGACTTGCCTTCCGGCTCCGTTTCAATAATGGTGGATTTTTTGAGAATTTTTATATCCGCGTCATTATCTAAATGATTCAGGGCTCTTTTTATATATTCCTCACGGTTGCCCTTATTGGAGCCAATGCCGATAAAAAGTTCACTCATGGAGTTTCTTAATCCTTTCTATCGCTTCTTTTAATCTCATCTTATCTACGGTTAAAGCCGCTCTTATATATCCTTCACCATTTTCACCAAAACCTACACCGGGAGTGACAACTATATCCGCCTTCTCCAGTAAACTGTCCGAGAGCTCTATGGAGGTATAGCCCGGAGGAACCGGAATCCAGACATAAAAGGTTGCTTTTGGTTTAGCAACTTTCCAACCCAGCGAATTCAAGCCGTCGACAAAGACGTCCCTTCTTTGCTTATACATCTTAAGAAGTTCTTCTATATGATTAGTTTCTATTTCCAGGGCTTCTATGGCCGCGTGCTGTATAGCCTCGAAAATACCGGAGTCGATATTCTCTTTTACTTTAGCTAAGCCGGCAATTACATCTTTATTGCCGCAGGCAAAACCAATCCTCCAGCCGGTCATATTAAACGTCTTTGATAAAGAGTGAAATTCGACACCCACATCCTTAGCCCCCTCAACCTCTAAAAAACTCATGGGTTTGGGCTCTTCGTAATAAAGCTCGGAATAAGCCGCGTCGTGGGCCACAATGATATTATTACTTTCGGCGAAACTAACCACCCTCTCATAAAAATCCCGATTAGCGCAAGCGCCCGTGGGGTTATTGGGATAATTTATAAACATAATTTTAGCGTTTTTCGCCACCTGATTATCTATAGCGTCTAAATCGGGTAAGAAATCATTTTGCTCCAATAAAGGCATATAGTAAGGGCTGCCTCCGGCTAAAATTGTCCCTGACTTATATGGCGGATAACACGGGTCGGGCACTAAGGCCGTTTCCTGAGAGTTTATAAACGCCAAAGGCATATGAGCAATACCTTCTTTTGAACCGATAAGGGGTAAAATTTCCGTATCCGGATCAAGAGTAACGTCAAATCTTTTTTTATACCATCTCGCGATAGCTTCCCTGAAAGAACTTAAACCTTTACCCAAAGGATATCTGTGGGTATTGGGGTTTTCTACTTCCTGACACAGCTTTTTTATAATATAATCGGGTGTAGGTGTATCGGGATCTCCGACACCCAAGTCGATAATATCCTTACCGGCATCTTTTTTCATTTTCTTCTTCTTATCTATTTCAACAAACAGATATGGCGGTAATTTTTTTAGCCGTTGCGCTATCTCAACTTTAATGCTCATTTTCTTCCTTTCTAAATGAGACCATGTTTTACGCGACCGCAAAGAGCGTAAATCACAAGGCCGAATTTATCCCTACGCTAAGTTTTACAAAGTAAAACTGGAGGAATATTCACGCCGCTCCACCTTAAATAAGGTCTTGCGTTGAAAACATACCCTTTTTCTTGGTGCTGATAAATTTATATGCCGCCACAGCTCCCCTGGCGAATATATTTCGGGAGAAAGCGTTATGAGTAATGATAATCTCATCTTCCTCGCTAATAAATCTAACTTCATGCTTGCCTTTTATGTTACCGGCTCTTAAGGCGTGGATGCATATCTGACTCTCGGGCCGGCTTTGCGCCCTGCCCTTTCTGCCGTAGGTGATAACCTTATCCGGCTTCTGGTTTCTGGCGAGAGCAATAATATCAGCCATTTTCTTAGCTGTCCCGCTGGGAGCGTCTTTCTTATGGATATGATGCGTCTCGACTATTTCCACATTATAATCACCCGGTAAGACGCCGGCAATTTTCTCTAAAACATTAAAGACTAAATTGACGCCTATGCTGGTATTTGGTGAAAAGAAAATCGGAATTTTAGCCGAGGCATTCTTAATCTTATCGGTTTCAATCTTAGTAAAACCGGTGGTTCCGATAACCATCGCCTTTTTAGACTTAAGCGCTTCATGCAGATGTTCAAGCACGCACTTCGGAGTCGTATATTCAATAATCACATCCGCTTCTTCTATTACCTTCTTGATATTATCCGTTATTCGGCAGCTAAGAGAGGGTGAATTTATGCCCACAACATCAGAAAACTTTTTGCCGACGTCTGGATGGCCTTTTCTCTCAATAGCACCAACAACCTTCGCGCCCTTTTCATGGGCTATAATCCCGGCGATAAGCTTTGACATTCTGCCGGAAGCTCCACTAATAATTACTTTAATCATTCCTTTTCTCCTCATATTATAAAAAAATAGTTCTTAGCTCTTAGCTGATGGCTCATAGCAAAAAAACAAAAAATAAAGACAAAAAACATAAAACAATAACGGAACTAAATTATATGTTCGAGGCCTCGCCTCGAACATATCTATCTTCCTATCAACCCCGCTTCAATAAGTGCCTTTTTAAGCTTACCTTCATTGGCTTCGATCATAGAACAAAGCGGAAGACGCAGGACACCATTTAACATATCCATAAACATCATAGCTGTCTTGACGCTTATGGGGTTAGTTTCAATAAACATTGACTTAAATACAGGATAAAGCTTGTGATGTAATTCCCCGGCCTTTGAGACATCGCCCTCAGCGAAAGCCGCCACCATATTTGAAATTTCTTCAGGAATTATATTACCGGCAACCGAGACCACGCCCGCGGCGCCTATAGCCATCATAGGTATAGTCAGTGAATCATCACCTGATAAAACCGTGATATCACACAGAGATAAAATTTGACTAACCTGCTCTAAAGAACCGCTGGCTTCTTTGACAGCCACAATGTTATCTATCTTATTTAAGGTAGCGATAGTTTCCGGCAGTAAAGATATGCCCGTCCTGGAAGGGACATTATATAAAACTATCGGAATATCAACCGCCGCGGCTATTTTTTCATAATGCATTATCTGGCCTTTAGGTGTCGGCTTGTTATAATATGGTGTAATTATTAAAGCTCCATCAGCCCCGACTTTTTCGGCATATTTGCTCAGCTCCAAGGCTTCCTGGGTGCTGTTAGAGCCTGTCCCGGCTAAAACCGGCACTCTTTTATTAACAGCCTCAACGGCTATCTTAATCAGTTTCTTCTGTTCATTATGATTAAGAGTTGCCGCCTCCCCCGTACAGCCGCAGGGCACCAGGCCGCTGACTCCATTCTCAATCTGAAAATCCACCAGTTCCCTGAATTTAGCCTCATCCATCTGGCCTTCTTTATCAAACGGTGTTACCATCGCCGTATAACAACCTTTAAACATGATATCTCCCTCATAGTTATTAGCTCTTAGCTGATAGCTGATAGCATAGGGCTAAGAGCGTAGAGTGGTTAGCGTATCTGTTCGAGGCCTCGCCTCGAACATACTACTGCTTCAAACCATCAGCTATGAGCTATGAACTGCTTTAAGTTATTATATACTTGCCCTTATAAATTAAATTACAGGCACCTTCTAAATATAAGTTCTTACATTGAGTATTTTCTAAATCAAAATAAACCTTTAAAATTTCACCTGAAGCGGTTATCAGATTTACCGGAGACTTGGCCTTCTCCAACATCGCGGCAACTACAGCCGCAGCCGCCGAACCCGTACCGCAGGCCAAAGTTTCCGCTTCAACTCCTCTTTCATAAGTTCTTATCTTTAAATTATGTTCGTCTACTACCTCGATAAAATTCACATTCGTCCCCGCCGGTGAAAACTCTTTGTTAAATCTTATTTTAGAACCTATTTGTTCCAGAGGCACTTCATTCACCCCATCAACCAGACAGACCACATGCGGGACACCTGTATCAGTAAAAGATACTTCCATATCTTGATCATCAACTGAGATTATAAAATTTAATTTGGTATCTTTGGGGCCGGTTAATTTCAGGCGCGGAATACCGTTATTAATTTCAATCGCGATTGCTCCCGCCAAGGTCTCCATAACCATCTGATCTTTGTTGAGCTTGTAGGTATAAGCGTAAAGCCCCATACAGCGGGCCCCATTACCGCACATTTCAACCTCACTGCCGTCAGGATTAAAAATACGCATCTTAAAATCACAGGTTTCCGACTTATCATAGAGCATGACTCCGTCAGCCCCGATGGCCTTCTTGCGATGGCAAATTTCAATTACCAGCTTATTTAAATCCATTCCCGCGGGTAAGTTCACGGCGTCAATAATGATAAAATCATTACCCGCCCCCTCCGCTTTTATAAAATCAAAACTCATTTTATATTCCCTTAACTTTCAAATCAGTGGCGATTAAATCCTGATAGGTTTCTCTTTTTCTTATAAGATAATACTTATTGCCTTTGACTAACACCTCAGCCGCCCGCGGGCGGGCATTATAGTTTGAAGACATAGAAAACCCGTAAGCCCCGGCTCCTAAGACAGCCAGAAAGCCGCCGCTTTCTACTATAGGAAACTTTCTTGCCCTACCTAAGAAATCTCCCGTTTCACACACCGGGCCGACGATATCAACCGGCTTCTTAAAATATGGCCTCGACTTCTCTAAAGGCACAATCGCGTGAAAGGCCTTGTATAATGAAGGCCGCATTAAGTCATTCATAGCTGTATCCGTAATTACAAACGTCTTAGTGGGGGCATCTTTAACGTAAACAACCTTAGCCACTAAAACCCCGCTATTACCCACAATAAATCTGCCGGGCTCTAAAATAAGGCGAGCCTTAATCTTTCTTAATAAGAGTGCTATGGCCTTAGCAAAACTTTCAGCCGTCTGCGGCTTTTCATTATCATAGATAATACCCAAACCGCCGCCTATGTTAATATAATCCAGACTTATCTTATTTGCCCTGATAAATCTGATAATCTTCTTTAAAGCATCCTGATAAGGCTCGGCCCTGGTGATTTGAGAACCGATATGCAAATGTATGCCGTTTAAATTAACATTTTCATATTTATCCGTTGATGAAAATATTTTCCCGGCCACCCTTAAGTCAACTCCAAACTTATTTTCTTTCCTGGAGGTGGTAATATACTCATGTGTTTGAGAATCGACATTGGGATTAACCCTTATGGCCACATTGGCCTTTTTTCTGAGTTTTTTAGCTATGCGGTTTATATTCTCTAATTCGGGAACCGACTCCACATTAAAAAATAAAATACCCGCCTTTAAGGCCTCATGTATCTCCTCGTCGGTCTTACCCACAGAGGCATAAACTACTCCTTCAGGCTTGACGCCCGCCTTTAAGGCCTTATAAAGTTCGCCGCCTGAGACAACATCCAACCCCGCGCCTTCTCTAATGAGAATACGCAGGATATTTAAATTAGCGTTTGACTTTACCGAATAACAGATTAAGGGCTTAAACTCGCTAAAGGCCCGCTTTATCTTACGAAAGTGGCCGACTAAGGTCTTATGGCTGTAAACATACAAAGGTGTCTTAAACTCTTTGGCCAGTACCTCCAGGGCCACATTTTCACAATAAAATTTATTCTTCTTATACTTAAACTCGTGCATTTATTTTAATACCTTTCCCCAGTGCTCAATCTGCTTCCCGACCGATACCGGCGAAGTTCCTCCTTCCGATTTTACACTCGCAACAGATCTCTTAGCATCGGTTAATTTATCAAGCACTTTCTTTTTAAAATATTTACAGATTTTCTTTAATTCGGTATCTGAAATATCTTTTATCATTATCTTTTTATCCAGACAAAATCTAATCAATTTACCGGTTACATCGTGAGCCTCTCTATAAGAAACACCTTTTTTAATGAGGTATTCCGAAATATCAGTAGCGAAGATAAAATCATTTTCCGCCAGGTAAAGTTCAAGTTTCTTTTTATTAAGCTTGAGGCTCTTAAATACTCCTTCTACTATTTTAAGAGAGGCAATTATACCTTCAAGCGACGCAAAGAGAGCCTCCTTATCAAACTGCATATCTCTGTTGTAGGCGTGCGGCAGGCCTTTTAAAAGCCCTGAGACTTGTGTTAAAGCGCCCAGCGCCTTTGAAGCAAAGCCCCTGACTAATTCCAGCGTATCAGCGTTTCTCTTGTTAGGCATCATGCTTGAGCCGGTTAAATAAGCCTCATCAATCTCAATAAATGAAAACTCATAGGTTGAGTAAATAATTAAATCCTCAGCTATTCTTGATAAGTTAATAGCCAGGATATTTATAGCTGAGAGTATCTCCAGAATATAATCTCTGGATGATACCGACTCAATTGAGTTAGAGCTGACTTTCAAAAAACCCAATTTTTTGGCCACAAAATTTCTATCGATATTTAGAGTGGTCCCTCTCACGGCGCAAGCACCCAAAGGCATTTCATCAGCACTACTGACAGCGTGCATCATTCTTACTTTGTCCTTTTGAAGCATCTCTATATAAGCGCAAAACAGGTGCGAAGCCAGTATTGCCTGTGCCGGCTGCAAATGCGTATAAACCGGCATAATCACAGAAATATTCTTTTGGGCCTGATTCAGAATCGCTTTCTGTAAATCAATAATCTTTAAAGCGACTTCTTCAACGGCATCAAGGCAATACATTCTGGTATCAAGCGTTACCTGATCATTCCTGGACCTGGCCGTATGCAGTTTATCGGCCACTTTTTTGGAAACTTCTTTATTAAGAAGCAGGTTGATGAACGTATGCACATCTTCAACGCCTTTAGAAGTCATAGTGATTTTACCGGACTCTATCTTTTTTAAGATATTTTTAAGGCCTTTAACTAAAACCTGAGAATCTTTTATAGAAATTATCTTTTTTTTGCCCAGCATCTTCGCGTGAATGATACTGCCTAAAATATCATACTTAAGAAGCTTATAGTCAACATTAATACTGGCTACAAAATCTTCAACTTCTTTTGTATTTGATTTGGCAAAAACCGTTCCATATAACTTTTTGCTCATTTTTTTCTCTTTCCTGTAATTTTATATGGCAGACTGATAATCTTGATAAAACCGCTGGCCGCCGTCCTATCAAAGGCATCATCCTTAGAATATGTCGCCAGCTCCTTTGAATAAAGCGAATAGTCTGATTTTCTGCCGGCTACAGTTATATTACCTTTATAAAGCTTAAGGCTAATTTCCCCGGTTACCACGCCCTGAGTCTTATTGATAAAGGCCTCTATGGCCTCTTTAAGCGGCGTAAACCAGCAACCGTGGTATATTAAGTCGGCATACTGTTTCTCTAAAAGCGCCTTATGATGTAAGGTGGCCTTATCAAGCGTCATGGCTTCAAGCTCCTTATGGGCATAAACTAAAATTGCCGCCGCCGGCGCCTCATAAACCTCTCTTGATTTTATACCGACCGATCTGTTTTCTATCATATCACTTCTTCCAATTCCATGATTACCGCCAATGGAATTCAGCTTTTTAATAATTTTATAGCAGTTCATCTTTTTAGCGTTTAATTTAACCGGAACTCCCTTTTTAAAACTTATTTTAACTACCTCTTCTTTAGCCGCCGCTTTTTTAAGGGCTTTGGTTATTAAATAAGCTTCTTCGGGTAATGTTTTTTGAGGGTCTTCCAAAACTCCGCATTCAATACTAACTCCCCAGATATTCTCATCTATGGAATAGGGGCTCTTTTTGGTTGAATCAACCGGTATCTTATGCTTCAAAGCAAAATCAATCTGTTCTTCCCTGGAAGCAAAGTCCCACTCTCTCGCCGGAGCGATTACTTTTAAATGCGGCGCTAAAGAAGCAAAACCCATTTCAAACCTGACCTGGTCATTACCTTTACCCGTACAACCGTGCCCCAGATAGCCCGCTTTTTCTTTTAGGGCTATTTCTACTTGCGCCTTAGCGAGAAGAGGCCTGGATAAAGCCGTTGCCAAAAAATATTTATCTTCATAGATAGCGTTGGCTTTTATGGCCGGGATGATGTAATTAGCGACAAACTCTTTTTTTAAATCTTTGATAATCAGTTTTTTTACACCTGTATCCTTAGCTTTTTTAGAAAGCTTCTTGATGTCTATCTTCTGGCCTACATCACCGCAATAAGCGATGACCTCAAAGCCTCTTTCTTTTAACCAGCCTACGGCTATAGAGGTATCGAGTCCGCCTGAATACGCTAAGACTATCTTTTTCATTTTTTACCTTTCTTAGAATTAAAACACAGCATCTAAATTTGCCAGGGCAGAGATATCCAAAACCTCAGCGCCTTCAGGAGCTTTAAAATAAAATTCATTTTCATTAATATTGATATTTATTTCAATATCTCCGGTACTATTTATAAATAAAATCTTTCCCTTTTTATCATATGCCACATTTTTAATTAAAAATCCGTCTTTTTTCCTAAAATACATTTTACACACAGCAACTTCTTTATTGGCTCCCATACCGCTTAAGTCTGAAGCGCCATCTTCGATAACAGTTTCAAAGCAAGCCGTATCAACATTATCTACCGACTCATAACCTAAAAAAGTGCAGTTAGAATCATTTAATTTATCAAGCAGTAAAGCCGGCATGAGCTCATCCATCCCGGGGGCAATGCTATCTTCACTGCCAGCCGCTTGCTTATAAATAATATTTAACTGCGGATAATACAGCCAGAAAACCTTTCCGTCAGTTACGGCCTTAACTTCCATCCGGCCTATATCCTGTAAGTTTGAAGTCACCAGATAAGCGGCTTTTAATTTATCAGGAGCTTTGCAAAGCACCGTACCGCTGATAGTTGAGCCGTCATAAAGCTCTGAGCGCGTCTTACAACGGTAATCGTTTATCTTCACAGCCTCTTTTTTAAGCCGTGAGATAATAAGCATCATCTCTGAAAGCTTAGTTTCTTTTTTTATTTCTTTTTTCTTTTCAGTGATATGAATCGACTCAATGTCACTATTATTGATAGTCAATTCTCCGATATCAAGTTTAATAGTCAGCTTTTCATCATTCTGAGATACAACTTCACCGTCATAGCAGGCACCATTTTTTAAATATACCATATCCGCATGTAAACTTTGAGAGTACACAAAACCCAAAACTAAAACCAAAAATATAACTTTCTTCATCATTTTTTATTCGCCTTTATTAGTAAGTAAAGTATCGCTTTTTCTACGTGCAGCCTGTTCTCCGCCTGATCGTAAACAATGGACTGCTTACCGTCCATAACCTCATCGGTTATCTCCAACCCTCTTTTGGCCGGCAGACAGTGCATAACCAGGGTGTTCTTTTTGGCCGCCTTTAATAAAGCGGAATTAATCTGATAATCCTTAAATATTTTCTTTCTCTTAGTGAGTTCTTTCTCCTGATGCATACTGGCCCAGACATCTGTATATATAAAGTCGGCATCCTTAACCGCTTTTTTAGGATCGGTAAATCCTTCAATCACAGAACCCATTTTCCCGGCAATTCCCAAAGCCGTCTTAAGAACCTTTTTATCAGGTTCATAACCCCTGGGGGCCGCGTAAGCTATATCCAGGCCCACCTTTGAGGCGGCATACAATAATGAATGCAAAACATTGTTGCCATCTCCCACATAAACCAACTTCACACCTTTAAATTTCTTTTTTAACTCAAAAATAGTAAAGATATCCGCCAGGGCCTGACAGGGATGAAATTGATCAGTCAGGGCATTAATAACCGGTACCGATGAATGCTGGGCTAATTCCACTAAAGTCTCATGTGAAAAAGTCCTGGCCGCGATCGCATCCAGATATCTGGATAGAACCTTAGCCGCGTCTTTAACCGCTTCTCTTTTGCCTAATTGTATCTCCGCGGGTGAAAGATAAATGCACTGTCCCTGAAGCTGGACCATACCTACCCAAAACGAAACTTTAGTTCTGTTTGACGGTTTCTCAAATATTAAACCTAAGGTCTTGCCCTTAAGGGCATAACCCGCTTTTTTACTCTTTTTCAATTTCAGGCTTAAGCTTAATATTTCATCAATTTCTTTTTTGCTTAAAAGATCAAGTGAAATTAAATCTTTTCTTTTTAACATAATTACACCTTTTTTAACGCTTTCTCAAAAAGTTTTAAGGCCTCTTCCACATCTTTTTTAGTAATGTTTAACGGCGGCAGCATCCTTATGACATTCTTCTGAGTACAATTAATTAAAAGTCCTTCTTTTAAAGCCGAATCCACAATGCCCTGGCCGTTAATAATTAACTCAATACCCAGCATTAACCCTTTACCCTTTAAACCTTTTATAATCAACGGATATTTCTTTTTTAAGGCCTCTAACTGTTTCTGAAGATAACCGCCAACCTTATTTACATTATCAAGCAGTTTTTCTTTCTTAATGGCCTCAAAAACAGCCAGTGAAGCCGCGCAGACTATTGGGCTGCCTCCAAAAGTACTGGCATGCGTTCCGGCACATAAAACCTTTGAGACTTTTTTAGAAGCTACCAAGGCCCCAATAGGAAAACCTCCACCTAAAGTTTTAGCCAAAGTCATTACATCCGGCTTAATGCCATAATGCTGATAGGCAAACATCTTACCCGTTCTGCCCATACCTGACTGGACTTCATCAAATATCAGTAAAATATCTTTCTTGTCGCAGAGGGCCTTTACCTTTTTTAAATATTCCTTCTTGGCTACATTTATCCCGCCTTCACCCTGTATCGGTTCTATAACTATAGCCGCGGTCTTTTTAGTAACCGCTTTCTTTAAAGCCTCAAAGTCATTGAATTCAACATACTTAAAACCTTTAGGCAGAGGCTTAAAGCCCTTATGATAGTTTGGCTGGCCGGTTAAAGTTATGGCGGCCAGCGTTCTACCATGAAATGATTTCTTCATGGAGATGATTTCATATCTCTTGGGATAACCGTATTTCCTGGCTAACTTAATGGCCCCTTCTATGGCCTCAGCGCCTGAATTACAGAAGAATACCGTCCCCGCGAAAGAACTCTTAATGATTTCCTTAGCCAGTCTGCCTTGCAGGAGGTTATAGTAATTATTGGAGACATGGATAATCTTCTCCACCTGCTCTTTAGCCTTTTTAACCACTAAGGGATGGCAGTGGCCTAAACCGCTTACCGCCCAACCGGGAAAAAAATCCAGATATCTCTTGTGATTACTATCCCAGACATACTTACCTTTACCTTTAATTATAACTAAAGGGTATCTGGTATAAGTCTGCATCACAAATAAATCATAATCTTTAATAATCTCTTTGGTCTTCATAATTTTATCCATGAATGATTTCAGTTCCGACACCTTTATCGGTGAAAATTTCCAAAAGTAACGAATGGGGTATTCTGCCGTCAATGATATGGGCCTTAACGACATCTTCTTTTAAGGCCTCAATGCAGGCATTAACCTTAGGCAACATTCCTCCCCGGATTACTTCCCTTTTTATTAAATCCTGGACTTCATTAGCATGTAGAGTCGACATCAGTGACTCCTCATCCGCCTGATCCATCATAATCCCCTTGGTGTTTGTTAAGAGAACCAGCTTTTGCGCCTTTAAAGCCGAAGCTATCCTGGAGCCAGCCACATCGGCGTTTATATTAAAAGCCTTTTCATTTTTATCGCCCGCGATGGGATAAATAACGGGTATTTTATCCGCTTTCAGAGCATTTTTAATATCCGTAACATTTATCGAATCAATTTCACCGACATAGCCGAATTTTTTCATCTGATTTTTCGTTGGTTCTTTTATCGAAATAAGATCAGACTCGCTTCCCCCGAAACTCTCGGCTTTAGCTCCCAGTAAATTAATTTCTTTTATAATCTTCGCGTTTAAACCGCTTAATGTTTTCTCAACTATCTTAACTGTCTTTTCATCTGTTACTCTGTAGCCGTCAATAAACTCAGGCTTAATGCCTTCCTTGTACATATTTTTATTTATAAACGGGCCGCCGCCATGAACCAGGACAGGCTTAATCCCCACAAAGTTCATAAAGACTATATCTTCCAGGGTTCCCTCCCTCATCGCTTCATTTTCCATAGCAGCGCCGCCGTACTTAATCACCACAATCTTACCCTTAAACTGCTGGATATACGGCAGGGCTTCTATTAAAACATCGGCTTTTTTTATTACGCTTTGCATTTATGTCCTGTAATGCGCGTTTATAACAATATACTTCTTGCTTAAATCGCAGGTGAGCACCGTAGCTTCTTTATTGCCGCAGTGCAGGTTAATATTAATATCAATTTCTTTTTTCTTGAAAATCGCGGCTAATTTATTTATGTCGTATTTCTGAGGCTGCATTTGTTTAAAAACTAAAGTATCATCAAAGCTAACCTCAACTTTACCGGGCTTTAAATATACCCTGGAAGCACCTACAGCTGAGACTACTCTGCCCCAGTTGGGATCCTGCCCGTAACAGGCAGTTTTAACCAAGGTTGAATTGGCTACAGAAAATGCCGCCTTTTTGGCATCCTTTAAAGATTTGGCCCCTTTCACATGTATCTTAATCAGCTTTGTGGCTCCTTCAGCGTCTAAAATAAGCTTTTTGGACAATTCCATTAAAACATAAATAAGCGCCTTTTTAAACTGCGTAAAGGCCTTGCCCCGCGGATCAATAACTTTATTTTTAATGAGGCCGTTTGCCATTATAAAGACACTGTCGTTAGGGCTCATGTCACCTTCGACGGTGAGCATATTCAAGGTTTCAGCCACCGCTTGATTAAGCGCTTTTTTTAAAGCCTCTTTTTTAATTACCGCGTCGGTGCTCAGAAAACAAAGGGTTGTTGCCATATCCGGGCAAATCATCCCCGCCCCTTTAATACAGCCGCCGATGGTAACCTGTTTGTGTCCGATATTAAAACTAACCGCTATTTGTTTAACTTCCTTATCGGTTGTTAAAATAGAGTGCGAAAATTCATCTTTAACATCAATGCCTAATTTCTTTATCAACTTTGGCAGTTTCTTATTCATTAAAGTCAGAGGTAAAGGCTTGGCGATAATCCCGGTTGAAGCAAAAAGTACCGCTGCCGGCTTCACCTTAAGCAGGCCGGCCGCCTTATTGATAATACTCAAGGCATCATCATAACCCTTTTTACCGTTATAACAGTTAGCGTTACCGCTATTAACCACTATAGCCTGAGACTTTGATTTTTTAATATGAGCTTTATCTATATCAATATGCGGTGAATAAAGTTTATTAGTCGTAAACACAGCCGCTGTCAGCGCCGGTACCTGACTGATTAATAAGCCTAAGTCCAGCTTTCTCATCTTTATGCCGCAGTGAACACCTGATGACTTAAAACCCAGAGGAGTGGTAACCCCGGTCTTATATACTTTCATTAAATTAAACCTTCTTTTTCATTAAAACCGCACATAATATTCATGTTTTCAACAGCCTGGCCGCTGGCACCTTTTAAAAGGTTGTCTATAACACCCACAGCTACTACCAGGCCCTTATCTTCACTTACATTAACTCCTATATGACAGAAGTTAGTATAGACTACATCTTTAATTTCAGGCAGCTTGCCTTTATCCAATACTTTCACAAAGGGCTCATCTTTATAGTAATCTTTGTACAGATTATATATTTCATTAGCATCCAGTTTTTCCCTGTATTTAATATAACAAGTTGCCAGAATGCCCCTGTTTAAAGGCACTACATGCGGAATAAAACTTACTTCAAAGTTATTTCCATCAACATTGGATAACTCCTGATTAATTTCCGGAATATGCTGATGCGCGTTTATTTTATAGGCCTTTATACTTTCATTGACCTCAGAATAATGGAGGCTTAAGGCGGCTTTTCTTCCGGCTCCGGTAATACCGCTCTTTGCATCTATAATCACGTCCGATAAACCAATATCATTTTTAGCTACCATTGGTAGGGTTGCTAATATGGATACCGTTGGATAACAACCCGGATTAGCTATTAAATCCGCTTTTTCAATTTCAGCTCTGTATATTTCAGGCAAGCCGTAAACGCTTCTGGCTATATTCTTCTCGTCAGTATGTTTAATATTATACCACTTTGTATAATCTTCTAAGCTCTTAAGCCTGTAGTCGGCGCTTAAGTCAATAACCTTCAAACCTTTCTTTAAAAAGGCATCGGCATAATGCATAGAAACGCCATGAGGCAATGCCAAAAAGACGACATCAGCATGCTTCGCGACGTCATCCACATCCAGTTTTTTACATAAGAGATCGCATCTACCTAAAAACTTACCGAAGATATCGCTTATTTTACTTTCTTGCTCTATCTTGGCTGTCAGCGATGTAATTTCAACATGCGGATGATTCAAAAGAACCTTTACAAGCTCGGCTCCGGTATAACCCGTCGCGCCCACAATAGCTACTTTTATTTTTCTATTATTAGTTTTCATTCTCAAAACTTTCTTTTTTTGTAAGTTGTTAAAATTTCGTGAGTTATCAACTTATTAAGGCGCACCATTCAATGTAAAAATTATAAAATAAAATGCCTATCGCGTCAAGTTAATTATGACCAAAAAACTTAATACAATAGGCACGCAAAATAAATATAAAAATATCTTGGAAATTTATTAACGCTTAGAGAACTGGAAGCGTTTACGTGCCTTTTTCCGGCCGTATTTTTTACGCTCCTTCTGGCGAGGGTCACAAGTCAGGAAACCTGCTTTTTTTAAGATCCCCCTTAAATCCGCGTCTTCTTGGGTAAGTGCTCTGGCTATAGCCAGTCTTGAGGCTCCCGCCTGTCCAGACAAGCCGCCGCCTTTAATGTTTAAGGCAACATTAAATTTATTATCATACTTTGTAAGTACAAGTGGTTCCTTTATAATTGTCTGGTGAACATCAGAGACAAAATACTTCTCAAATTCCTTGCCATTGACTTTAATCTCACCTTTGCCGGAAGAGAACGTAACTCTGCATACGGCGGTTTTACGTTTACCGCTTTGTACTTTTTTAATTGTCTTGGGTGTTGCTGCCGCTGTTACCATTTTTCTCCTTTATATGTCTAAAACCGAAGGATTCTGAGCTTGATGCGGATGCTCGGCTCCCTTATAAACTTTTAATCTTTTAAGCATTCTGCTTCCTAATCTGTTTTTAGGAAGCATACCTTTTACGGCATGGCTAATTACTTCTTCAGGTTTTTTCTTTAACATTTCTTCTAAAGGTGTTTCTTTTAGGCCGCTGGGATAACCTGAATATCTTTTATACATCTTCTGTTTAAGCTTTTTGCCTGTGGTAGCTACCCTCTGGGCGTTAATCACAATAACCTCATCACCCATATCGATATAGGGTGTGTAGTCAGTTTTATTCTTACCCTGTAAGTGTACGGCCACCTTAGTGGCTATTTTGCCTAAAATTTTATCCTTAGCATCAACTATAAACCAGTTACGCTTAATTTCATTTTGATTCGGGGTTGTCGTCTTCGTACTTTTCATTAATTTCATTAATTAATCCTCTATAGTTATATACAATATTGGAGTAATTTAGCATAATATACCCCTCTTGTCAAGGATTTTCGCTATATACAATATAACCAATTATACCCTCGCGAAATAATACGTACTCTAATCCTTTTTCGGCCCG
>CBDUVS010000011.1:0-17087 GCA_965370735.1 uncultured bacterium
TTTCATTATACAAGGTAGGATAAGTCTGTCAAGTGATTAGATTTATGAATATTCAAGTATTTTTTTATTTAAAAATTTCTGCTGCCGGGCTTGGAAATCTCAATACCTTTTTTACAGAAGGGGCATTTTGAAGGTTGATAATTTTTTACATTCATCTTAAGCAAACTCTTGGGCCTCATTTTATTGAATCTGGCCTTATCTTGGCTTCTATCCACTAAACAAGCAACACCTATGAGCTCGGCCTTGGCTCTATTAACCAGCTTTACCAATTCCCGGACAGAGCCTCCGGTAGTAATAATATCCTCAACGATAAGCACTCTGGTTTTTTGAGGTAAACTAAAACCTCTTCTTAAGCAAAGCTTACTTTTTTGCCTTTCAGCAAATAAAAATTTACATTTTAGAATAGAGGCTACTTGATATCCCAAAACTATAGCTCCTACCGCCGGTGATAAAACAACATCTATCTCGTATTTTTTAACTTTTATAACTAATTCCCCGGCAAGTTTTTTTGTTATATCAGGATATTGAAGCACAAGGTTTTTTTGAAAATAAACGCCCGAATGCAAACCCGAAGTTAATAAAAAATGGCCTTCTTTTAAAGCGTTACATCTTTTAAATATATTTAAAATTTCTTTATTTGTCATAATCTCCGGTTAATCTCCTTGGAAATAGCCGAAGCCGCTTTTTTTACCGAAGGCGCCTTTATTATCGGCCGGCCTATAACCAAAAAATCAGCACCTTGTTGAATTGCTTCACCGGGAGTCATTGTACGTTTCTGGTCATCTTTTTTGCTTCCTCTCGGCCTGATACCCGGAACAACTCTAAGCAACTTCTTTTTTTTAATTTTATTAATATAACTTAATTCTTTAGCGGATAAAACAACTCCACCAAGATTAGCCCGCTCGGCCAAATTAAATAACGATAAAACCTGCTCCTTAATTGTTAAATTTATATTTATCTGTTTTAAATCTTTCTTTTGGAAACTGGATAAAACAGTTACGCCTAAAAGCACGGGAGTTCTTAATTTTAGTTTCCTCGCTTCACTCGCGGCCGCCTTTTTAGCGTCGCGAAGCATCTTAAGGCCGCCTGAAGTATGCAAAGTAAGCATGTAAACCTTTAAACGGGTTATCTGCCTCACAGAACTCGCAACCGTATTGGGAATGTCATGCAGCTTTAAATCTAAAAAAACTTCTTTTTTATTTTTACGGATAAGTTTAATAATTTGAGGGCCGTATTTCGTAAATAAACGCGGGCCGACTTTGTATATGTCTATATAGGATTTTGTGTCTTTAATAATGCTTCGCGCTTCTTTTAAGGTATCTATATCTAAAGCCAATATTATTTTTGATTTTTCTTTCATTCAATTATACCTGATTACAACGATTATTTATAAATTACACCCTTGCAAACACGGGCAAGAAACAATAACCAAGATACAATAACCAAATAATGACCAATAGCCAAATTCAAATAACCAAACTAAAACAAGAAAAATTGTTTGATTATTGGATATTGAAATTTGAATATTGTTTGCATCTTGTATCTTGTTTCTTGGTTATTTTTTTCCTATCCGCTATCCGCTTTTTGCTGATAGCTGACAGCCGATAGCTGTAAACTCTTTGCTTCTTGTATCTTGTTTTTTACTTGTGTCTTGCATTAGAATATCTTTACGGTGCCGCGTAATTGTTTTATGTTTTTTATTTTATTCTTTATTAAATATTTTTCAATACCTTTTTTTATTAAGACAGCGCTTTGCGGTTCAATGAAATTGGCTGTACCAATCGATATTGCCGCGGCACCCGCTATAATAAATTCTAAACCGTCTTCAGGTGACATTATACCACCTTGGCCAATAACCGGAATCTTTAAGGCATTTGCCGCTTCATAAACCATTCGCAGGGCAAGAGGTTTTATAGCCGGGCCGCTTAGGCCGCCGGTAACATTACCTAATTTAGGTTTTCTGCTATGAATATCAATGGCCATTCCTAAAAAAGTATTGACTAAAGAAACTGCTTGGGCCCCCGCATCCTCAGCAGCTAAAGCTATTTCTTTAATATCAGTTACATTAGGCGAAAGTTTAACGATTAATGTCGCCTTAGTTAATTTTCTTACCTTGGAAACCAGTTTAAATGTGGCTCGGGCATCCTGAGAAAACATGCGGTTTTTCTTTGACTTGACATTCGGACAGGATATATTAAGCTCTATAGCTTTAATATTTAGCTTATCCAGCGCTTTTATCAATTTACTGTAATCCTTTTCTTCTTCTCCGGCAATACTAACAATGTAAGGCGTCTTGATAGAATTCAAATATTTAAGAGTAGTATCACAGAAATAATTCAAACCTTTATTTTCTAAGCCAATAGCATTTAAGATACCGGCACAAGTTTCAGCTATCCTGGGAGGCTTATTGCCTTCTCTTTCCCGTAAAGTAATTGTCTTGGTAACGATAGCTCCCACTTCCTTTAAATCAACCAACTCCTCGTATTCCCGGCCGCAACCAAACGTCCCCGAGGAAACCATCACCGGATTTTTAAGTGTTAATTGGCCGATTTTTACCGCCAAGTCTACGCCCATACAATATCCTCCGCTTTAAAGACAGGCCCATCTTTACAGGCCAGTTTATAACCGTTCTTAGTTTTTACAGCGCAGCCCAAACAAGCCCCCACGCCGCAAGCCATAATCTCATCCATACTGACTTCCAGGCACACGCCGGCTTTTTCGCAAATTCGAGCTGTTTCTTTTAGCATCATTCCGGGGCCCGCGGCAAATACCTCAATTTTATCTTTTCTGTTTTTAGTCAAATAATTATTTAATAAATCGTTAACATTTCCTTTTACTCCTTGCGAACCGTCATCGGTGGCCAAAATAGGTTTTATTTTTATTTGTGATAATTCTTTACCGCAAAGCAATTCATTTTTTGTTCTGGCTCCACAGGTAAAGATAACTTCTTTTTTATTATCTATAAGTTTTTTCGCTAGAAAAAATAAAGGCGCCAAACCAATGCCTCCGGCAACTAAAACATATTTTCGCGCTTCGCGAGAAGGCTTAAAGCCGGAGCCCAAGGGGCCGATAACATCAATTTTATCACCTTTTTTAAGCTCGCGCATCAATTTAGTCGCCTCTCCCCTTATCTTATAAAGAACACTGAATTCATCTCTGTTTTTCGTGCTATGAATCGCGAAAGGCCTTCTTAGGAAAGGTTTTTGGTTCTTAGTAAAAATTCTAATATGAAGAAACTGCCCCGGCTCAGCCTCTCTGGCAATGTTCTTTGAGCGAAGCTGCAACCTGTAGCATTGGGAAGTTACTTTTTTATTTTTTAAAACTGTAGCTTTTTCCTGATGCATATTATATCTCTTTATTATAATCTTGTAACGCTTTTATTTTTAACTTACCTTTTTTTAACGCCTCAATACCACTAACTGAAGCTATTGCTCCCGGTACAGTTGTAATTACGGGAATTTTATGCGATAAAGCGCTGGTCCTGATTTTTATCTCATCTTCTTTAGGCCCTTTGCCGCTGGGAGTATTAATTACTAAATTTATCTCATCGCTTTTGATTAAATCGACTATATGGGGCCTGCCTTCATGAAGCTTATAAACTCTTTTTACTTTTACCCCGGCTTCCTTGAGGCTCACGGCGGTTCCTCGCGTAGCTATAAGTTTAAAGCCCAGCTTCTGAAGTTTTTTCGCGGCATCGGTAAGTTTGTTTTTGTCTTTATCTTTTACACTAATAAAGACGGTGCCTTTTTTAGGCAGGATTTGACCGGCCGCTATCTGAGACTTTATAAATGCTTTGCCGAAATCATAATCAATGCCCATAACTTCACCGGTAGACTTCATTTCCGGCCCAAGAATAATGTCTACCCCCGGAAACCTCATAAAAGGAAAAACAGACTCTTTTACGCTTATGTGTTTGGGGGTTATATCCTTAGTAAAGCCTAATTCCTTTAAACTCACCCCAACCATAACCTTAGTGGCCAGTTTAGCCAATGGTATGCCTATAGACTTAGATATAAAGGGTATTGTCCTTGATGCCCTGGGATTAACCTCCAGAATATATATCTCATCATCCTTTATGGCATACTGCACATTCATAAGCCCTATAACCTTAAGTTCCCTGGCTAATTTATGAGTGTAATCTTTTATTTTATCAACTAACTCTTTCTTAAGGCTGAACGGCGGTAAAACCATCGCGCTATCCCCCGAATGAACACCGGCCTCTTCTATATGTTCCATGATGCCGCCAACAACCTGCGTCTTACCGTCTGAAATCATATCAACATCCACCTCAATAGCATCTTCCAAAAACTTATCTATTAATACCGGGCGTTCACTTGATGCCATTACCGCTTCTTTCATATAGCGTTCTAATGATGCTTCATCATAGACAATTTCCATCGCTCTACCGCCTAAAACATACGAAGGCCTAAGAACAACCGGATATCCAATTTTTGATGCTATTTTCCGGGCTTCCTTTAAACTGGTCGCGGTCGCGTTATTGGGTTGTTTTAACTTTAACTTATGAAGTAATTTTTTGAAACGATCTCTATCTTCGGCAATATCAATTTTATCCGCAGATGTACCCAATATTTTTACGCCCGCCGCTTCCAGTTTTTTAGAAATATTTAGAGGCGTCTGCCCTCCCAATTGAACTATAACTCCATAAGGCTTCTCCTTATCGATAACATTAAGAACATCCTCCAGCGTAAGGGGTTCAAAATAAAGCCTATCTGAAGTATCATAATCAGTTGATACGGTTTCCGGATTTGAATTAATAATTACCGCCTCATAGCCAACTTCTTTTAAGGCATAGGCCGCGTGACAACAACAGTAATCAAATTCAATACCCTGCCCTATCCTATTTGGCCCACCGCCCAAAATAATAACTTTTTTAGCTTTAGTGGCTCTACTTTCATCTTTTTCTTCATAAGATGAATAAAAATACGGCTTGGATGAATTAAATTCACCCGCGCAGGTATCAACCAGTTTATACACCGGTTCAATCTTCAATTTTTTTCTTAAAGACCTAACTTGTTTTTGGCTCTTTTTTAACATATGAGCCAACTGGACGTCGCTATAACCGCATTCTTTAGCTTTCTTTAAAACCTCTTTAGAGCACTTACCGGATTTTATTTTCTTCTCCAAATCAACTAATTCTTTAATATTACTTAAAAACCATTTAGTTATTTTAGATAGTTCATATATTGTATCAATATCCAAACCATAATTAAGGGCTTCCTTTACGTAGAAAATTCTATCCGCGTTAGCTATTTTAAGTTTTTCTTTTATTTTTTCTATTTTTTCTTTCTTTGATAAACCCTTGTCTAAGACATCTTTACCGTCAACTCCCAGGCCATAACGGCCGGTTTCTAATGATCTTAAACCCTTTTGAAGGGCTTCTTTAAAGTTTCTGCCGATAGACATAGATTCACCCACAGCCTTCATAGATATACCTAACGACCAGTCTGCCTTCCGAAATTTTTCAAAAGTAAAACGGGGCATTTTAAAAACACAATAATCAATTGAAGGTTCAAAAAAAGCAGTAGTATTACCTGTAACATTATTTACAACTTCATCCAAAGTGTAACCCACCGCTAATTTCGTAGCTACTCTGGCAATGGGAAAGCCTGTGGCCTTTGAAGCCAGGGCGGATGAACGGGAAACCCTGGGATTTATTTCAATAATTACCGTCTCTCCGTTATCCGGATTTACGCCATACTGTAAATTCATACCTCCTCCGGTAATATTGACAGCTCTAATTACTTTTTTTGAATCTTCAACTAACTTGGCGCATTCTTTAGCTGTTATAGTTTGAGCCGGAGCTACAACCATGCTATCTCCGGTGTGCACCCCCATGGGGTCAATATTTTCCATTGAGCAAACAATAACAATATTATCTTCACAGTCTCTCATAGCTTCAAATTCTATTTCTTTCCAGCCTAAAACAGACTCTTCCACTAAAACCTCTCTTATAGGAGAAGTATCGAGCGCGAGCTGCAAAGCCCCTTCCAACTCTTCAGAGTTATAAACACACGCGGCTCCGGCTCCACCCATACAAAAAGCCGGCCTCAATAATAAAGGAAATCCGATTTTTTTAGCCAGTTCAAAACCTTCTTCCGTTGAGTGGGCAATACCGCTTTTAGGAACCTTAACACCTATGGACTTCATGGTTTTTTTAAATATATCTCTATCCTCCGCCCTGGCAATGGCGTCAATATTAGCTCCAAGGACTTCTACTGAATATTTCTTCAAAACTCCCATCTTATCTAAAAAATAAGCCATATTAAGCCCCGTTTGCCCTCCTAACGTGGGGAGCAAGGCATCGGGCCTTTCTTTTTTAATAATTTCAACTACAAATTCGGAAGTAATGGGTTCAATGTAAGTTTTATCAGCCATTTGCGGATCAGTCATGATGGTAGCTGGATTCGAATTAACTAATACTATTTTATATCCCTCTTCTTTTAAAACTTTGCAAGCCTGAGATCCCGAATAATCAAATTCACATGCCTGCCCGATTACAATAGGGCCGGAGCCGATAATTAATATTTTCTTAAGGTCATCTCTTCTTGGCATAAATCTATGTCTCCCTCTATTTAAATATTTATTGTAGTTGGTAAATAGCAATAACCTGCCGCTTTAAACGTCTTATTTGAATAAGCCTCAAGTGTATCATCGTGCAAATTAATACTTATTACTTGAGTCTCTTTTGGTAAAGAATCTTTGCTAACAACAAAACGATGATCCTGTTGCGTCATACAAACCTTATTAGTTCTTAAATCTTTAATCGCCTTATTAAACCCGTAATGGCCTGACTTTAACGCCTCTACTTTAGCTCCCAGGGCAATAGCAAGAAAGCAGCTGCTTAAACCAAAAGCGATAATAGGTTTTTCACCCAGTAGTTTACTGATATTATCAACTTCTTTTTCAGCTTCAAAGGGACTGCCGGGCCCGTTTGATAGAACAATTAAGTCCGCTTTTTCCTTTAATATTTTATCGGGAATTGTATCTGCCGGCAGCACCTTCACCTTAAAATCCTGCTCCAAAAGCCAGTTTAAAAGGCTGAATGTAACTCCATAATCAAGGACTACGGCGGTTTTTTTTGTTTTTTTATCCGCGCCCCAATTATAAGCTTTTTTACAGCTAACTTTTTTATAAGGTTTATCTTCTTTGTGCTGCCGCATTTTTTTTATGAGAGATTTAATATTGTTTTTTGTCTTAGTTATCATCCCTTTTTGAATACCGTTATTTACAACGCTTCTTGTCAAATATCTTGTATCAACCCCCTCAATTCCGACAATACCTTTTTTCTTCATGAAATCTTCCAAACTCATGCTCGCCTGCCAGTTTGAAACTGTCCGCGAATATTCTTTTATGATTAATCCTCTCGCCGCGCCGATATGAGAGTTATGATCATTCTCATTTACTCCGCAAGCCCCAATAAGCGGGTATGTAATAACCACTAAACAGTCAGCATAAGCGGGATCGGTTATAATTTCCTGATAACCCATCATATTCGTGTTAAAAACCACGTGTCCAATAGCCTGTTTTTTCGCCCCAAAGGAATTGCCTTCCAGAACCTCGCCGTTTTCTAAAACCAAGTACGCTTTCCTCATTGTTTCTCCTTGAAATTTAATCTTTTTAAAACAAAGTAAGCTGCTGATCTTTATTTGAATCTTCGTCGTTGAAAATATTTATTTTACCATACTCACCATCGTAGCCGGGACGAATATCCACCCGGGCATTTCTAACCCTTATAATCCCCTCTGCTATTTTAGGGCCGCAAAAAGTTTTTAATTCTTCCTCGGACTTCTTAAGTAAAGCTTCAAATTCCGTACCCGCTCTTGAAACTATATAGTTATATTCAGTTTGAACCGCCTTTGTGCCTACGCCCATTTGTTTAGCTTCTGATATAATCTCACGCAGAGGGATTAAATTCTTAAAAGGTGTAAACTTTTTGTCTTTAAAACCTTCCTCCCTATCAGATAATTCTTCAACTCTATGCATTACGCCTACGGTTACCTTCTTTTTACAGACAGGGCATTTATAATTATTTTTTATAGTCTCTTTAGGGCTAAGGCATTGGTTGCAAGCTCTGTGCCCATCATAATAGTATTTACCTTCTTGGGGGAAAAATTCGATTGTATAAAGAAATTTATTATCGTTTCGTTTTTTTATAATATCCATTATTTTATAATAATCAATTTCACAATCAAATACATTCACTTCACGGCCTAAATTCTTTGGAGAATGGGCGTCGGAATTTGATATTAAAGAAAACTTATCCAATTTACTTAACCTCCAATTCATAGCCGGGTCACTACTTAGCCCGGTTTCTACGGCGTAAATGTTATCTGTTTCCTCTTCAAAACACTCTTCTACAGAATCAAAACCGGTTATCGAACCCAGAAGCCCGAACCAGGGTGTCCATAAATGAGCCGGAATCACATATATATCATGGCTTATTGACCTCAAAATTTTAAGCATTTTCTTGGCATCAAGTTTAAGTATCGGCCGGCCATCAGCAAAAAGGTTTCCGTATTCTCTTAAGGCTTTATTTATCTCTTCAACCACTTTAAAATTTGGAGCTATGAGGAGATTATGAATACGGCGCGGCTTTCGTGTTTTAGTATAGATATTGTTTACTTCCGCGGATAGAATAAAATGTGTCCCGTTGCCTTTGTATATGCCGGGCGCGGCTTCAGATAAACTACTTTTTAATTCAAGGAGCCATTGAGGATGAGTAAAATCACCAGTCGCGACTAAATCAATACCTTTAATCTTCGCCGCCGTGCTCAAATGTTCGACATCCATATTTTTGCTTGTAGCTCTGGAATACTTAGAATGTATGTGAAAATCAACAACTACTTCCATTTTTGGCTAATTGTTCTTTGTGCTCTGAATTTCATCTATTTTCTTTCGGGCTTCAGACGCGTATTTGGTTCCCGGATAATACTTTACAACCTTTTTATAATATTTAACCGCGAAGCTATAATCTTTTACATTATACAGAAGGTTAGCGCTGTGCAGCCAATCTTCGGCCTGGGTTTTTTGCTTACCGGCTAACTGCCTATTGCTAATTGAATTTTTGGAAGAACTACACCCCTGAACCGTTAATACAAAACTAACGCATATTAAAACAAGCAAAACATAAAAAAACTTTTTCATTACAACATACCTCCCTGTAAAAAATTAAACAATTTTGAAATTCTCCATCACAACTCTACCTTTAGAAATAACAACCTCCGCTCTGGCATTAAATTCACTACCTATAAAGGGTGAGTTAGAGCTCTTTGACTCAAACTCCTCTCTCTTTACCTGCCAGGAACTTATAGGATTAATGATAGTTAAATCAGCCGGGGCCCCTTCTTTAATCGTTCCGCCCTTCAAATTAAATATCTCAGCCGCTTTTGAAGTCATTTTAATTATTAACTCTTCTATCTTCAGCGTCTTATCTTCCACCAACTTAAATGAAGCTGCCAGGCTGGTTTCCAGGCCAATCATTCCAAAAGGAGCTTTATCAAACTCCAGATCCTTTTCGCTCTCTAAATGAGGAGCGTGATCAGAGCTAATTATATCAATAGTACCGTCAGCTAAAGCTTCTTTTACGGCTTCCATATCATTTTTAGTTCTAAGCGGCGGGTTGACTTTTAAATTAGTGTTGTAATTTTTTAGATCTTCATCCGATAACAAAAAATAATGCGGGCAGGTTTCAGCTGTTATCCTTATTTTTTCTTTCTTAGCTTGTCTTATTAAATCAATTGATTCTTTGGTGCTAACATGAGCTATGTGAATCCGGGCCTTGGCAACGCGGGCCAGGTTTATATCTCTGGCTACAATAATACTCTCAGCCTCATTGGGAATTCCTTTTAAGCCTAAAAGCGTACTCATATACCCTTCATTCATCTGTCCGTCTCCGGCAAGATAATCATCTTCACAATGACAAATTACAATCAAGTTATACATACTCGCGTATTGCAAAGCGCGCCTGAAAAAATCACTGTTTAAAATAGTATGTCCATCTTCAGAAAGAGCAACTGCTCCGGCTTTTTTGAGCTTGGCAATTTCAGTTAGCTGTTTTTGTTCCATCTTAAGCGTTACGGCTCCGATGGGCAGTATGTCGATCAAGCCGATCTTTTTAGCTTCACTCAGTATAAAGTCCATATCCTGCTCACTGTCCAAAGGAGGATTAGTATTAGCCATACAGGCGATAGAAGTAAAACCTCCTTTTACCGCCGCCCGGGCGCCGGTATAAAGAGTTTCCGCGTCTTCTCTGCCGGGTTCTCTTAGGTGAGTGTGCATGTCGATTAATCCCGGGGCCACAATTCTTTCCTTGGCTTCAATAACTTTCGCTTTAGGATCTTTTATACCTTTGGCTATCTTCTTTATTAACCCTTTTTCAATAAGGACATCCTGCTCCTTATCCAGATTATCGGCCGGGCTTATAAGTCTGGCTCCTTTAATTAGCAGATTCATTTTTTTCCTCCTTCTGCAAAAGAAGGTATAAAACGGCCATGCGCACAGCCACACCGTTTGTTACCTGTTCCAGTATCACCGAATAGGGGCCGTCGGCAACTTCCTGCGATAACTCAATGCCGCGATTAATGGGCCCCGGATGCATTACAAGAGCGTCTTTTTTAGCTAGCTTTATATTTTGACTGTTGAGGCCATACTCTCTGGCATACTCCCGCAGGGAAGGAAAAAACATATCTTTTTGCCTCTCAAGCTGGACTCTTAAAGTAATTATAACGTCAGCATCCCTTAAAGCTTCATCCATTTTATAAGTTACTTTCGTGGGCAATTTTTCAATCTCAGATGGTAATAAAGTAACCGGGCCGCAAACGCAAACCTCGGCCCCAAGCTTACTTAAACCCCAGATATTACTTCTGGCTACCCTTGAATGAAGTATATCTCCGATAATACTAACTTTTAAACCTTTAAAATCTTTCTTCTTTTCTCTAATTGTGTAAATATCAAGCAGGGCCTGTGTTGGATGTTCATGAAAGCCGTCGCCGGCATTAATCACAGGCACTTTAACATGTTTTGATAGTACAAGCGGAGAACCGCTTGAGGAATGTCTTATAATTATGGCATCTATATCCATAGCTTCAATATTGCGGGCTGTATCTCTCAGTGTTTCTCCTTTTAAAATTGAACTGCTTGAAGAATGAATACTGACCACATCCGCCGAAAGGCGCTTAGCCGCCAATTCAAAAGATGTTCTAGTCCTGGTTGAGGGCTCTAAGAATAAAGTTGCTATTGTTTTGCCTCTTAAAGCCGGAACTTTTTTAATAGGCCTTTTGGATATCTCTTTAAAAGAAGTGGTTATGTCTAAAATATGGATAATCTCTTCTTCATCAAGACCTTCCAGACTTAATAAATTTCTTCGCTTCCATTTCATTTCTCATCAACCTTCCTTACGCACACTTCTTCTCTTTTATCTACTTCTTCTAAACGAACATCAACCGTCTCATCCAGCGAAGTCGGTACATTCTTACCTACATAATCGGCTCTAATAGGTAATTCCCTATGTCCTCTATCCACTAAAATAGCCAACTGAATATTAGCCGGCCTGCCAAAATCAATCAAGGCGTCAAGAGCCGACCTAATGGTTCTTCCCGTAAAAAGCACATCATCAACCAAAATAATATTCTTTTTACTAATGTCAAAATCTATCTCGGTTTTATGGACTACCGGCTGCCAGGCAATGGTTGTTAAGTCGTCACGATATAAAGTTATATCCAGAACACCAATGGGTACTTCTTTTGAATCTATCTCTTTAATCAAAGCCGCTATCCTCTCAGCCAAAAAAGCTCCTCGATTCCTAATGCCTATAATAGCCAGATCTTTTGCGCCTTTGTTTTTTTCCAGAATTTCATGGCTAATTCTTATGAGAGCTCTTTTAATCTGCTCTTCATCCATAATTATTTTAACCTTATTATTACTCATAAATTATGCCCTTTTTTTTATCCTGAAAAATAGACAAAAAAATAACCAACCCAGTTGCCTGAGCAGGTTTATAATTTTGTATACATAATTTTCCATCTTTTGCCTTTCCTGGCCTCACAGTGCCAAGTTAAAAGGTTTTAATTAACTGATTTATTCTACCATAGCAAAAATGGTTGTCAAGCTTTTTTTAAATGCTTAATTATCCCTTAAGCAATTCTTTAATTTTAGCCAGCTTATCTTCATCGCGCAAGCTAATGCGGCATTTAGAAATATCAGCTTCACCTTCAATTAATTTATCGGCAAAGTCGGCGCAACTGGCAGCACCGCAGGCGCCGCAGTTAGCTCCCGGTAAAAGATCCATTAAAAGTTCCCTGCGTGGATCTTCTTCTACTTTGAGCCTGCTATACGCGAAACTTAATATAGCTCCCAGGATTCCAGCTAACGCAGCCATTACTATCGCTGATAATAAAACTATATTCATTTTTTATCTAACCTGTATCAAGCCGGCCAAGCCCACAAAGACAAGAGCTAAAATGCCGGCGATTATTAAAGTGATGCCCGGGCCCTTTAAGGATTCAGGCACATCGCAAAATTCCAGTTCTTCTCTAATAGAAGCCATAATGGTTATAGCGAGAGTAAAACCTATTCCGGAACCAAATCCAAAAACCATACTTTTAATTAAAGAATACTCTCTTAAAACCAACTGCAATGTCATAAAAAGAATCGCGCAATTAGTTGTTATCAAAGGTAAATAAATTCCCATTGATTGATGCAGTAAAGGAAAAAACTTTTTTATCACCATCTCAACAAATTGAACCAGTGAAGCAATAACTATAATAAAACAGACATACTGTAAAAAAGGAAGGCCGAATTTAATTAAAATATACTTGTTTATCAGCCAGGCTACCGGAGCGGTAATGGTCATTACAAAAGTGGTGGCAAACCCCATGCTAACAGCTGAAGAAAGTTTATCAGATACACCCAAAAAAGGGCAAATACCTAAAAAATATTTCAGGACAAAATTATTTATTAATACTGTGGCAATAAAAACTAAAATTAATTCTTTTACCATTTATTGTTTCTTCTCTTTCCTGGCTTTAGCGGCCTTATCAATTATGTTTACCAAGCCTAAAAGTAACCCTAAGGTTAAAAAAGCTCCCGGCGGAGTTAACATTATAATCCAGGGCCTGAAATTACCAAAAATTACCTGATACCCTAATAGAGTCCCCATGCCCAAAACTTCTCTTACCGAAGCCAGGGCTATCAATGAAAGAGTAAAGCCTATTCCCATGCCTAAAGCGTCAGCTATAGCCCGATGTATAGGATTTTTTGAAGCAAAAGCCTCCTGCCTGCCTAAAATGAGGCAGTTTACAATAATAAGCGGCACATAAGGGCCCAATTCTTTACTAATTTCCGGAAAGTTTGCTTTTAAAAAAAACGAAACGATAGTAACAAAAGTAGCAATTATTACTATATATGAAGGAATTCTAACTTCTTTTGGAATAAAATTTCTAAATATCGAAATTATTGTACTTGAAGCAAGTAACGTAAATGTAGTAGCTAAACCCATAGCTAAGCCATTTTCCACCTGACTTGTAACCGCTAATGTAGGACACATACCGATAAGCAGGCGAAATATGGGGTTCTGCTGCCAGAATCCTTTTATAAAATCACTAAATAATACATTAATCTTTCGCATTTATCACTTAGACTTTTTTAGTTCTTCAATCTTGTTATTAATAATGTCAACTACGGCCTCTGAAGAAATAGTTGCCCCTGTTATTGCTTGTATCTCTGAATCCTTTTGAGGAACTCCTTTTACCACGGCTATTTTATTTTGAAGATTTAAATTCTGAAATTGGTTTTCAAACCAGGGAGCTACTATCTTATTACCTAAACCCGGTGTTTCACTATTCTCTAAAACCTCAATTGCTAATATCCTGTTAAAATCAGCACTGACTCCAACCATAACTTTAATTAAATCCTGATAACCTACTCCTTCAGCGGTAAAAGCAAAACCACAAAGTTTGTTATTTTCATCATAACATTTAAATGTATCGGTTTGGCCAATTTTAGCTTCTTTGTAGCTAATGGCCGCGCTCACAACTTTATATATAGCAGCCTCAGTAGCCTTCTTTTCATTAACTGTAATTGCCGGCTGCGTAATCAGATAAACCTTGGCCAAAACAACCGCTGAGATAACAGCTATCAAACAAAGACAAAATATCATTTTAAAACTCTGTTTCATACAATTAACCTCCAAAACAACCCGGCCGGGTAAATTTATCAATTAGCGGCCTAAGAGCATTCATAAAAAGTATTGAATACATAACTCCTTCGGGCAAACCACCCCAATACCTAATAACCATAGTCAATAAACCGCAACCCGCGCCAAAAATCAACCTGCCTTTTTTTGTTACAGGAGAAGTTACCGGATCAGCCGCCATAAAAAAAGCTCCAATAATTAAACCACCGGCCAATATTTCAAAAAGAGGGCCCGCGTAACTCGCGGGATTAGCTGAATGAAAGCCTAAAGAAACAAGTGCTACCGTAACTATATAACTAAAAGGTATCCTCCAATCAATAACTCTGCATAACAAGAGAATCATACCTCCCAAAAGTAAAGCGATAGCCGACGTCTCACCCAGAGAACCTGAAACGTTGCCCCAAAACAAGGATTGTAAATCGGTTGTTACATTTTGAAATTTCATAAGCCCTAAAGGTGTGGCCGTAGTTACCGCCTGTAAGCTAAATGGTTCACGCCAGGTAGTAGTTAAAACGGGAAATGTAGCCATTAAAAAGGCTCTGCCGACTAATGCCGGATTAAAGATATTTGAACCTAATCCTCCAAAGACCTCTTTGCCTAAAAAAACGGCTGCCAAGCAACCAACAACCGCCGCGTATAAAGGAAAATTAGGAGGTAAAATTAAAGCCATTAATATACCGGTTACAACCGCGCTTAAATCAGAAATTGTTGTTTCTTTATTTCGTATTTTATGAATAAGATATTCAAAAACAATACAGCTAATAACACAAGTGGAAATTAAATATATAGCGCCCGCGCGAAAGTAATATACAGACGCGAGCACTGCCGGCAATAAAGCAAGTATAACTAAAAACATTACTTTTTTAGTCGACTTGCCCGAATGAATATACGGCGCGTCCGTTATAATAAAATCAGCTGCCATCTTTTCTTGACCTTACCTTCTTAATGCTGGTTAATGCTCTTTTGCCTAACGCCATTCTAGCGGATAAGGGTATATTGGCCGGGCAAATATAGGCACAAGCACCGCAAAGCATACACTCGGAAATATTATACGCTTCCAGCTCATCCCATTTTTTATTTTTTATGAGCTTATTCATTTCAAGGGGCAATAACTTTCTGGGGCAAACATCAATACATCTGCCGCACCTGATGCAGGATGATTCTTTTAATTCATCTTTCTTATTAAAAGGCATGAATATAATACCGGATGTCTCTTTAGTAACGGGCATATCTAAATTATCCTGAGCTATACCCATCATAGGGCCCCCATAGATTATTCTTAATTTATCACGTTGAAGTCCGCCGCAATAATTAATAATGTCCTGCAATCTGGTGCCGACGCGAACCAATAAATTTTTGGGCTCTTTAATAGCCTGTCCGGTTACAGTGATAACTCTTTCATAAAAAGGTTTCTTGCGGCAGACAGCTTCAAAAACAGCATAGACAGTTTGTACATTATTAACCACAACTCCTACATCACACGGCAATTTGCCTTTAGGGATAACTCTCCCTAATGCCGCTTTAACCAACTGTTTTTCTTCTCCTTGCGGATACTTGTGCTTCAAAATAACTACTTCAATATTTTTACTTTCGCGCGTTTTAACGCTCAAGTGTTCTATTAGTTCTTTTTTATCAGCAGCAACCGCCAAGAAAGCTTTCCGGGCACTTAAGACCTTAAGTAAAATATTAATACCGGATAGTATTTCATCAAATTTCTCTAATGATAAGCGATAATCAACCGTTAAATACGGTTCGCATTCAATTAAGTTAATTAAGAATGAGTCAATTTGTTTTTTATCCTGAACGCGTAATTTCGCGTGCGTTGGAAAACCGGCACCACCTAAACCAACGACACCAGCCTCTTTTACAATTTTAATAATTTCTTCCCCGGACAAACTCCGCCAGTCTCTTTCCCCCTCCTCAAACCCCCTTAAATCTTTTCCATCAGACTCAATAAGCGCTCCATAGCTTTTTTTGAGAACAGGATGAGGAAATTCTCCAATTTTGCTTACAACGCCTGAAATACTTGAATGGATAAAAGCGGATATATGTTCTCGCGGTTCGCAAAGTACTTGACCGGTGCTTACCCGGTCACCCTCTTTTATATTTGGTTCACATTTCTTACCGCCATAAAATGTAAAAGGAATAATTACTCTACTTGGTAAAGAAATAATTTCCACCGGTAAGGTTTCTGATGAATGCTTATTTTCCGGAAGGAATAACCCGCCTCTAAATGTCTTTGACAATATGATACGCCTTTGTATTAATTATTATTTCGTTTATTCTATTAATCATACTTATTATACGGTATCTAAAAAACATTGTCAAAAAAAATATCTCATCGTCTTGTTTTTCATAATTTATTAGTGTATACTTATTTTGAATTCAATAAGGGTTGATAAAAAAGGGAGGTGGAAAAGATGGCAAAGAAAGTAGCTAAAAAAAAGGTAGCGAAGAAAAAAGTAGCTAAAAAAAAGGTAGCAAAGAAAAAAGTTGTAAAGAAAAAAGTAGCGAAGAAAAAAAAGTAAAAAATTCTTTCTATAGATATTAATTAAAAAAACCCGCTAATTATTTAGCGGGTTTTTTTCACTCAACTAATCTATTAATTGGTTCTTTCTTGTTTTTTGTTGTCTATAGCGGACAGGGCAAACCCTATCCCTACTTGTGACGTGTGACTGGTGTCTTGCAACTTGTATTTTTTTGTCTATGGTCTAAAGTTTGTATTTGTTGTTTTTGCTCTTAGCTCTACGCTCTTTGCTGATAGCTGACAGCCGATAGCTGTAAGCTTTTTGCTTGTGCCCGAAAGGGTATGACTTGTGACTCTATATTTGCTTCTTGGTTATTGTTTCTTATTTGTTTTTTACTCTATGCCATT
>CBDUVS010000012.1:0-16380 GCA_965370735.1 uncultured bacterium
TCGGTATTGCTGTTCATGTCGGACTGGTGTACCATAAATCAATTAAAAGACAAAAAGCTTAATAAAAAGATTTTTGAAGCGGAAGAAGTGTTGAAAGTGCCCATAATATTTTACACTATCACGTCAAGTGCAGTAAATTGTTAGGTAGTTTATTTCTTTTTTGCCTTTATATATTTGACACCGTCAATATTTTTAAAATCTATATCTTGAGTCCATATTGTAGCTTTCTTTGATTGAGCAACTGCCAGAATTATGCTATCCGCCATAGGAATGTTATAATCGATACTACACTTTGCAGCAAATAATGCACAGATATCATCCAATGCCATAATCTTTCCTTGATGCATTAACGCAACAGCTTGCAATGCGGCATTTTCGCCTCGTTGTTGATAAACGCGTTTGAATACTTCAAAGATACATATTGTGGGAACTATAAGATTTTCTGTGTCTTCGATGGGAGAGGTAAAAAAATTAGCATTTGATCCGTCCGCAAAATATTCAAGCCAACCGCAAGAATCGACAATATTCATACTCTGTCCTTATTATTCCGCTTTACTGTTGTGTCAATCCCTTTTAGAAAACCCCGCATTGACTTTATGCTTTTTTCCGGAATATACTCTATACGATTTTCGTATTGTAAAACATGGACTTTTTCTCCAGGATAAATTCCTAATGTTTCACGAATAGAGAGAGGAATAACAACCTGATATTTCGGAGAAACTTTTACGGCTTCCATAAATAATCACCTCCTATCGATACCCTTCTTGTAAAACTATACCATAATCGATAGAGTGTGTCAAATGTTTATTTTTTCGCCTAACGCCCGAGTTCAGCTGCCTTACGGAGCGGCGAAGCCGCAGAAAAAGGCCAGGTGGAACGATTTGTTAGACAATTATTTTTATATTTTATTATACTACAATTAGTTATGCTAATTTTTAATTAATTAGAACCGTCCCCATTTTCCTACGGAGGCGACATTAAAAGCGCTGTAATAATAAAATAAGTAATCAGCAAAACCGGCATAACTACCTTCTCTTTTTTAAAAAAGCCTCAATAAATATATCAATATCACCATCTAAAACTGCTGTTGTATTGCCGGTTTCCGCGTTTGTGCGGTGGTCTTTAATCATATTATAAGGATGCAAAACGTATGACCTTATCTGTGAGCCCCAGGCGATTTCATATTTTGCTTCATAATGTTTGGCTAACTCTTGTTTGTGTTTTTCTTTTTCCAGTTTATACAATTTAGCTTTTAATATTTTTAAAGCCATAGCTTTATTCTGATGCTGCGAACGTTCATTTTGACATTGAACTATTATATTACTTGGCATATGCGTAATGCGAACGGCAGAGTCAGTTACATTTACATGTTGCCCGCCGGCTCCCGAGGCTCTATAGGTATCAATTTTTAAATCACTCGGATTTATTTCTACCTCTATTTTCTCGGTTATCTCGGGGATAACATCAATCGAGGCAAAAGATGTGTGCCTTTTTTTATTTGAATCAAAAGGGGAAATTCTGACTAATCTATGAACACCTCTTTCCGCCTTTAAGTAACCATAGGCGTACTCTCCCTTAAATATTAAAGTAGCACTTTTAACTCCGGCTTCTTCACCCGGCTGCAAATCTACTATCTGGCAGGCGTACCCTTTATTTTCCGCCCAACGCGTATACATTCTTAAAAGCATTTGAGCCCAGTCACATGATTCCGTCCCGCCGGCACCGGCGTGTATACTGAGAATAGCGTTGCTTTTATCATGCTCCCCGCCCAGCAAGCGGGCCATCTCTAATTTATTTAAAGAAGCTTGTAATTTCTCTATATCGTTTTTGAGCTGTTTTATGCTCTTGGAGTCGAATTCATCGGTTATTTTCAGCAACTCTTCTAAATCGGCGGCCTCATCATTCATCTTTTGCCAAAGGCCAACAATATTCTTTAAATCTTTCAGCTCCTTGGAAACTTCCTGAGCTTTATTCATATCGCTCCAGAAATCAGCATCAGCCATAGCGCTTTGTAGTTCTTCAACCTTTTTTACTTTAGCGCTTAGGTCAAAGATACCCCCTTGCCTCTTTGAGGCGTTTGGCTATATCAGCTATTTTTTCCTTAAGGTCTTCTTTCATCTTTTTAAACCCTGAAAACTTCAAAAGAACCGAATTTTTTTCCCTTGGGATTTATGGCTTTTGTAAATAAAACTAATTTAGATTTAGTGATTATTTTCTTCTTCAGCAGAATCTTAAAAATATCCTCAGGCTCTTTAATTTTTTTCTCTATTAAAATAGGAATTGTCCCCCAATATAAAAGAAGTTTGTAAATTGCTTTTTTATTTTCCGTAACGGCCACTATAGGGTCATAGGGCCTGAATTTAGCCACCATCTCAGCCGTAAGGCCTGTGCGCGTATAAATAACGATAGCATCCAAATCGATTAACTGGGCAAAACTTCTGACGCTGTAAGCTACAGCCTCCGAAACATGATCCTCCGGATATATTTCTCTTCTATTAAGCAGCTTATTGTAGTCCAGGCATTTTTCAGTATTTACTATAATCTTATCCATATAACTTACAGCACCGGCCGGATATTTGCCTATGGCGGTTTCACCGGAAAGCATAGTTAAATCAGTTCCGTCAATTATGGCATTAGCCACATCGGTCACTTCCGCTCTTGTGGGCCTCTTATTATGCGTCATGGAATCAAGCATTTGCGTAGCTGTGATAACCGGTTTGCCCCGGCGGTTACATTTATGAATAATCTCCTTCTGAAGTATGGGAACCTTTTCAAGGGACATACTCACACCCAAATCGCCTCTGGCCACAATAATACCGTCAGACACCTCAATAATCTCATCAATATTCTCAAGCCCTTTGGGATTTTCTATCTTCGCGATAACCGGAATATTTCTTTTTTTGCGTTTCATAATTTTCTTAACAATAACAATGTCCTTAGCAGACCTAACGAAAGATTGAGCCACATAATCAACGCCCATGTTTAGGCCAAACTCAAGATCTTTCTTGTCTTTTTGGGATATGCCCGGAAATTTAAAGTTCGCTTCAGGTACATTAATTCCCTTGTTGGGCATAAGCAGCCCCCCGGAGACTACTTGAACTTTGGCACATGTTTTTTTAACCTCTTTTACTTTCAGGGAAATATTGCCGTCATCTATAAATATCTCATAGCCTTTTTTTAAATATTTTTCAAATCCATTATAAGAAACCGTGATTAAATTCGCGCGGCCTATTTTATAGAAGGATGAAATTTCAAGTATTTGCCGCGGTTTCAGTTCAATGGGTTCATTATCTTTAAAGTTGCCCACGCGGATACGATGGCCTTCTAAGTCTTGCAAGATACCGATTGGTTTTTTTAATTTCTCAGAGGCTTTTCTAACCATTTTAAACATTTTTTTATGCTGTTTATAATCACCGTGCGAAAAATTGAGGCGGGCTATATTCATACCGGCTTCAATCAACTGCTCAATTTTTGCTCCATTGGCCACAGCCGGCCCCAGAGTGCAAATTATCTTGGTTTTTCTTCTGTAATTACTCATTAGTTATTTTCGCCTTTAGTATAGCAATAGTCGTTTATTTTAAAAAAAATACGCGTGCGTTACATTAAGAGCGCTGATTAAAAAAAATATTCCAAATGAAATCAGCGCCCTCAAAAATTGTACCGCTTCAGAAACATATAGATAAAATTTGATTATATATCTGCTTCTTACATTAATTCAAGAGCTTTATTAATCATAGGTAAAATGCTCTCAACCTCTTCTTTAGTCAAACGGCCTAATTTAGAATACTGCCATTCATTATCAGTATTTTTAAATTCTCTGGCGATTTGAAGCTTAGGGTCCGCGTTGTTATAAGAATAAACCCCGATTACAAGCTTAGTATTACCAAATTCTTTTGAATCATTAAATACCTCTTTATCCAGTTCTTTGTCGTACGGCATACTGCTTCTCCTTTCTTATGTGTCCTTTTCTTTTTCTAAAAACAAATTCTTTTGCACTTCGTATATAGTATCACATATATTTATAGATTCTATATTATTTATATTAAATGTTCTCAAAGACTTTCTATAATGACAATAGGCGATTACTTTCTCAGCTTCAATTGAATAAATATCAATCACTCTTTTTTGGCTTTTAGACTGCCTATAAGTCTTATAAAGTATTTCCGCTTTTTTCTTGGAATCATAGGCCATTTTAAGTTTTTTCTTAATATCATGCCTTTCATGCCAGTATACAGGAATTTTCTCCAAAGTTCCATATTTTTTGCATATTAAATAACCATGCTTATTTCCATATTCATAGAGATCTTTAGTTAATTTAACATCTTGGCGGCAATACTCAATAAGCTCATCGATACGCCCATCCCGGAAAAATTCTACCGCCATAAGGCCGTCAGCTGTTTTCTTTGCCCCCAAGCTCCCCTCAGCTAAATAATCCAACTTAAACCTCTTGCCGCAGCTATACATTACTTCATACATAATATCTAAAATAGGCAAGTCCCGCAAGCTTTCGCTAAAATATTTCTGCAAGACAGGTAAATCAAAACCTTTTATATTAAAACCAACAATTAAATCCGCTTCGTTTAATAAAACCAGGAATTCCTTTATGTTTTCTTCCTTAAAAACCATGTAAGAATTATTCCTGTATAAATAAGCCACCATAATTGATAACCTTAGCCCCTCATGAGCTCTAGCGCCAACATCACTAAAAGTATTTCTGGTTTCTATATCAAAAACAATTACATTGCCGGTCTTTTTCATATTTTTACATCCTATTTGATATTTTCAATTAAAATTGTCTTTTTACTGCTTCGTTCTCCCTTTATAATTTCTATAGATGACTTATTCACAGCGAAGTATTGGGCCAGTAACTTAATAACCTGCTTATTGGCCTTACCCTTTTCGCGTTGTGCCGTAACGTAAAGTTTCAAAATACCGGCTTCTTTTTTAACCGCGCTTTTTGACGCGTTCGCGATGACTTTTATTTCTATTTCCATTTTTATCTACTTAAGTGTGCGCGGACAAATCTGTTTATAAGGGCAGTATTGGCAAGCCATATATGTGGGCTTGGCCTTATAATTCTGCCGCCTAAGGCCGGTTGAAACTTTATCAATCATTAATTGTATCTTACTTATATCATTTTCGTTTTTTGCGGCGCTTCCCACTAACCCGGACTCTAAAAAGTGCAACTCAATCCTATCGGGTAAGCGGCCTTTTCTTTCTTTATATGCCAAGGCATAAAGACTCATCTGGATACTTTCTTTGGCTCTCTTATCGGCTTTCTTCTGATCAGTTATATTTGAAGATTTATAATCAACTATAACTGTTTCATTTTTATCTTCATCCAGGCGATCAAACCTACCTGATACGCGGCTGTTGTTTATAACAAATTTAAAGGGTTCTTCTAAAAAGCTTGGTATTTTCTTTGTTCTCTTTTCTCTCTTATAAAAATTCTCTATCGTTCTGCGCCCAGCCTGAAATCTTTCTATTTCATGTTCTTTTGTTAGATAGCCTTCATTAATCCATATATTTTCATAGTAGCCTAAAATTTCATTCAGACTGATTTTTTTATTATTCATTTTATAGTTGAAATATTCGGCTACAACTTCATGCAATATCTTACCGTAAATTATACTATGATGCTGCAATATCGGCACTCTTAATATATGAATATACCTATATTTTAACGGACAGGTTAAATAATCATCAATTTTATAAGCTGTAAGATTAATCAGTTTCTCCCGCTGAGCGCGTATTTTGACTTGGGGCTCTTTGGCTTTAGGAGTATGCCTCTTTATAACTTCTAAAGCACTGGATTTAAAGGGTTCAATATCAACCTGCGGTAAATCTAAAGCCTCTAAAATAAAGACTGAAATTTTTCTCTGTCTTTTGCCGCCGTAATCTCTGGCGCTAGTCAGATATAGTTCTTCTTTGGCTCTGGTCATAGCTACATAAAACAATCTTCTCTCTTCCTGCAGAAAGAAATCTCCCGCGGGAAGAATATCTTTAACCAATTCATCGGGTAACCCCAAGGCTTCTTTTCTCCTGGGCCAGGGGAATTTTCCCTTAATGAGACTAACCATAAAAACTATTTTAAATTCTAAACCTTTGGCTTTATGCACCGTTAGCACGTTGACGGCTTCAATATCTAAATCGGCTTCTACCACCGCCGGATCATCACCGCTGGCAATTAACATCTCGAGGTGTTTTATGAAAGTAAATACTCTGTCTTTATCGGTTAGGGAGCTGAATTCTTTTACAATTTCAAAAAACCTGGCCAAATTTTTGATTTTAGCTTCGCTTTCACTGCTTTCCATAAACGTGAGTTTTTTCAGATAGCCTGTTTCCGTTAAAAACATATAAAGTATACTGCCGCTAACCAAATCCCTTGAGGCTTCGAGGTAATGTTCAATGTCCGTGATTAAACGGTTTATCTTTTTTAATTCATTGGCTGAAATTTCTGATAACTCGGGAATAGTATTTATCGTTTTAAATATTTCATAAAGAGCCACATTTCTTCGGGATGCCAAACTGTTACATAAACTCAATACCACCATATCAAGGTTATATATTTCAGAGCTCACTAAATAGAAAAGGCTAACCGAATCTTTAATATCAGCAATAACCTTTAAAAACGAAATAGCTAAGCGCACCTCTTGCCTTGAATATAAACCCTGATTACCCGTAAAGCGCCAAGGGACACAAAGCATGTTAAGCGCCTGCAAAAAGCTTTGAGCATCATTGTTTGAACGTACTAAAATAGCTATATCGTCGTATGAAATGTCTTTACTGCTCTGCACCTTATCTTTAATCATTTTCGCTACCGCGTCCGCCTCGTGCGATATCGTATCATAATGAAAATGTTCCGGTCGTTTTTTACCTTTTTTAAGAGCAACAAGCTTTTTATTAACATCGGCCTTTATTTCCAAACGATCGGGGTTGTTATGACTAATAAGCATATAGGCCGCGTCGAGTATTGTCTGTGAAGATCTATAGTTCTTAACTAAAACAACTTTTTTAACCTTTTTATATGTTTTTAGGAAACCCAATACATTGCTGATAGCAGCACCTCTGAATTTATATATAGACTGGTCATCGTCCGCGCAAACGGTTATATTTTTATGCTCGGCGGCTAAAAGTTTAACTAGTTCAAATTGGGCATAATTGGTATCCTGAAATTCATCAACTAGGATATATTTAAAACGTTTCTGATATTCTCTTAAGACTGAAGGATGTTTTCTAAAAAGCTGTAAAGTTAAATAAAACTGATCTCCGAAATCAATCATACCTCGTTGAGCTTTTAATTCCTGGTATTTCTGATAACAAAGAGCAATTTCCATTTCCTTTTTAGCCCTTTCGCGAAGCTCTTCATTTTTTGGATTTTTTAAAACTTGTTTTTCTAATTTCTTCGCGAAGCTTATGTACTCTTGAGGATCTATATCTTCATCGCGAGCGCGGGAAAATAAAGTTACTAAGGCTTTAATAAAACTGTCAGGATTACCTAGCGGCCGATAATAATCCATTGGAAATTCAAATAAATGCTCTTTAATAAAAATAGCCTGTTCCGGGGCTGTTAAAACGTTGAAGTTCGTATCCAGTCCCAGCTCTATGGCTTTCTCACTTAAAATCCTCTCACCGAAAGCATGAAAAGTACTCACCCATATATCAGCATAACCATAGGGAATTAAAACATCAGCTCTTTCCTCCATTTCAGCCGCCGCTTTCTCCGTAAAAGTCAAAGCCAGTATCTCTTGAGGTTTCGCTTTCTTTGAAGCTATGAGGTAAGCTATTCTCTTGGTAATAACTCTTGTTTTACCGGTACCGGCCCCGGCTATAATAAGCAAAGGCCCTCCTTCGTGGATAACAGCTTCTTTTTGCCGTGGATTGAGATCTTTTAAAATTTTAGGTTCTTTCATAATATCATTCCAAAAAGGCATATTGGCCAAAAATGAGCTTTTGTGTAATCTACAAAGCGGTTATACATATAGCATTATATAGCGTATATAATATATCCGTGTTTCTTTTTTTGCAAGTGATTTAGAATGAAATATGGCAGAATTGTTTTTCAGCTTCAATAAGCTTTTGTTTTAACTTCCTGCCATATATATAGTTGCCTATATCTCCATCCGATTTTATAACTCTATGGCAGGGTATAAAAAAAGGAAACGGATTTCTTCTTAAGGCACTACCTACAGCTCTATAAGCCCCGGGATGTTTTATAGCAACAGCAATTTCCTTATAGGTTTTAACTTCTCCGGCTGGAATTTCCATAACCTCAAAATATACCTTTAGAGCAAACTCAGTTAATTTTTTTGAAGAACATGATGATTTCTTTGGCTGTTTTATCATCTATCAAAGGAATTTTTACTAACTCTTTTATCGTAGTTTTTTTTAATTCATTTAAAGTAGAGTAATGCTTTATCAACTCTTTATACTTTTTAGGCCCAACACCCTTTATCTCTTCTAATATGGAGGATGTGCTCATTTTATTTCTTAAGGCCCGATGATAGCTTATGGCAAATCTATGCGCTTCATCTCTTAAGCGCTGAATAAACTTTAACGACTTATCGTAAGGCGGCAAAATTAGCGTTTTAGGATTATTAATAACAAAAATCTCCTCTTTCTCCTTAGCTATACTGATAAAAGGAATATTTATCTTTAGGGCTTTAAGAGCTCTTCGGGCCGCGTTTAAATGTCCGCGGCCCCCGTCAATAACTATAAGGTCCGGCAAAAGTTTTTTTTCATCTATATTTTTATACCTCCTCAAAACTATCTCCCTCATCATGGCATAATCATCTATGCCTTCTACCGATTTTATTTTAAATTTTCTATACTTAGATTTCTCCGGTAAGCCGTCTCTAAAACGCACAGCGGCACCTACCGCGTGGCTGCCGAATATATTTGAAACATCAAAGGCATCAATATTATAGGGAAGTTTTTCTAACTTTAATTTAGCTTTTAAATCTTTGGTAACATTTGAAAAAATATGGCTCTGCCGGGAATCGCTTATTTTAGAAAGAGCGTAAATCTGATCGCGGACAACAGCCGCCTTTTCATAAAGCTTATGCTTTGAAAAATGCTTCATTCTTTGCCTCAATCTCACAATAAGTTTTGCGTGGTTTCCTCTTAAAAACATTACTAACTCATTAACCGTTTGATTATACAAAGCGGTATCCACGTCTTGTTTGCAAGGAGCCGGACATTGCTTCAAATGATAGTACAGACATGGTTCTTTGGGTAGTTTACCGCACGATCTCAAGGGAAACATACGCCTTAATATTTTCAAAGCTTCTTTTAGTAATTTTCCATCGGTATAAGGGCCAAAGTAAAGCGCGCCATCACTCTTTTTTTTGCGGGTTATTGTAAGCCTCGGGTAAAGCTCCGTAACCATTACTTTTAGCATAGGATAAGCTTTGTCATCTTTAAGCAGGGTGTTATATTTTGGACGGTATTTTTTTATAAGCTGGGCTTCATATAAGAGGGCTTCTGCCTCAGAATTAGCCGGTATATAGCCAAAAAAGCTTAAATTCTCCATTAAATTCCGGGTTTTAAGATTATCAACCCGCCCTCTAAAATAACTGTTAACCCTTTTCTTGAGCGAAAGCGCTTTTCCTATATAAATTACCCGCGCGTTAGCATCCTTAAAGAGATAAACACCCGGTTTATCAGGTAATTCTTTAGCCTTTTTACTTAATTTAAGAATTTTATCATTCATTGTTTTACTATTGACAAAAAATTAATATTTGTTATAATAACGATTCATAAAAGATAATAGTTTAAAGGAGTAAAAATGCCAAGCAGAAAATCAGCTATTAAATCTCGAAGACAAGACAAAAAAAGGCACGACAAAAATAAAGCTGTGCTTTCAGAGCTCAAAACCAGAGACAAAAAGTATTTGGCTTTAGTAACTAACAATAAACTTGATGAAGCTAAGAATTATCTTAAGGAATACCTGGTCAGACTAGACGTCGCCGCTTCCAAAAAAATAATTCATAAGAATAAAGCCGGCCGCAAAGCTTCTCGCCTAACAAAAAGGCTGAACGGCACTATTTCAGCGCGCACAGCCTAACTATTAACAAATCAAAATTATTCTTATAATCTCCGGGTAGTGTTTTGAAGTTAAGGTCGGCTTCTGCCAGTAAGCTTATAGCTTCATTAATAGTCTTACTACTGGATGTCTCTACCTGTTTCAGGAATTTATCTGCCAGATAACTATAAATACCCAACTCACGAAGAACCTCTTGTCTGGATATTTTCTTTTGAAGTAAGTTTTTTGCCTTATATATACGCGTTAGCTGAAACGATATCAATCCTATTAACCCAAAAATATCCTTCTCTTTAGAAATAACTCTGCTGGCAATTCTCAGGGATTCTTTGGTATCTTTCTTAAAAATCTCATCAACTAAATTATAAGCTGTATATTCAGCGTCAAAACCTATCAACTCCTGTATATGGCCAAGAGTTATAATTTTACTTTCACCCACATACAAAGATAGTTTTTCTATCGCGTCACTTATAGCCTTGAGACTATTTCCACACTTAGCTATTAATGATTGAACAGCTTGATTCTCAATTTTTTTTCCTTTGCTTTCAGCCAACCTATCTATCCAGTTGCCAAGTTGCCCTATTCGCGGCCTATTACATTCAACTACTTTAAACTTAGGGAGTTTATTATATGGTTTTTTGCCATTAACATAGCGCGTAGAAGCTTCAATTATAAGGCACGCGCCAGGATTAGGTTTCCGGATATATTTACTTAAAATATCTTTATCCTGAGTAGAGATATCTTCAAAACCCTTAAAAATAACTAAAAGGTTCTTTGTGAGCATATCCATAGACCTGCAAGCATCAACTACTTCTTTTATGCTTTTATTATCTGAGTAAAAAATTACAGGAGTGATTTCTTTAAAAAAGCTGAGTCTAATTTTCGCAATAGCTTTGTCTCTTAAAAAAACCTCATCTCCGGCAACGAGATAAACTTGACCAGCGAGCATCTTTACCAGCCTTCAACCGTACGCGAGATAACCTCAAAAGCTAACTCATCAGCTACATTTTCAATTAGGTCATCCTTATTAAGATTGGTGCTTGTGAATTTTTGATCTTTAAGTGTTGTATAATATTCTGAGTCAACTTTAAAGTTCTCTTCCTGCCACATCACTTTATTCTTAACTAAATCCGTATAAGCCAGGTTTACTGTTAATACTAACCTATATTCTTCAACTTCATCATTTTTGCCCCAAGCCACTGGATTTTTTTCATATTTGACAATCTCTCCCTGAAGCATCGAATCAGCATTATCTTTCTTGTTATTAATTTTAAGCGCTCCATCCCAGGCAAATCTATCTTTAATAGCATTAGTTATAACTATTTCAATATTCGGCTCATTAGTTTTATTTTTAAACGTCTCAATATAGATAGTATCAATGTGAGAAGGAAGTAGGGACCCGGCCGTATAACCGCAACCGGGTACAAATATACACATTAAAAGAAGAGCGGTATAAAAATATTTCATTTGATTTTCCTGTTTACTTTTTCTTGGATTATCTTAATTTGATTTTCTGATAGTCTTGCCCATTCTGTCCCGGGATAGCTATTAACCACCGACTCATAGTATATTAAGGCGCTGAGATATTCTCCGCGGCTTTCATAATACTTGGCTATATCATAATCATGTTTCGCTTTCCTGCCTTGAAGATCAAGAATAGCTTCATGGGCCTCCTGCTTTAAGTCATCAGGAGGTAACTCACCCATAAAATCTTCAAATTCTTTAATAGCCTTCTCGGTTGTCTCTTGCTCATAAGCGGCCGGTTTACTGGCCTGCAAAGAGCATATGGCTATTTCATATTGAGCTCTACTAATAAGCGAGCTATCAGAATGCTTCTTTAATAAATCTCCGAAAGCTTCAACAGCCATACTATAATTACCCATTTTCTTATAGGCTTGGCCCAATTGAAATTGAGCATCATCACCGTAAGCGCTATATGGAGCGTGAGTTATTATACTTAAAAATATCTGCTGGGAAGTTGTTATGGCCGGTAAAACTTCAAATCCCATAACTTTTCTCTTGGCACCATTTAAAAAAAGAACTCCTATATTATACATATGTTCAATTATTTGAGGGTTGCGTTTTGAGTTAGGGTACTGCCCGATTACTCTGGTATATAGTAAATAAGCTTTGTAGTAATTTTGATCCTTCTCAAATGAAAGGCCTCCGTAATATCCGGCGTCAGGAACCAATGAAGACCCCTCAAAATTATTTATCAGTTTCTCAAACTCGACAGCCGCTTTCTTATGCTCGCCATGCTCATAAAACCCCATCGCGTAATCATATTGTTTCTCGGGGGTATCTTTGGGAGCATATTTAGGGTTTATCCATTTTTGAGTCTTGGGCGTCCAAACCCAAAAAGCCGCTGTTTCATTTACACCAATAAGTACAGATAATAAAACAAAAATAAATATAACAAATTTTTTTTTCATAAGGCTTTTTGACTTCTTGTAGTTACCAGCTTTAATATACCACAGGCATAATAAGCTGTCAAGAAACCTAAATAAATTGTGAGAAAGTGAAAAATTAATCCGGCGCTTCGGTTTTTAATAGGTGAGAAATGTCTTTTCTGCCTTTGGCGGTCATATCAATGAATTCAATGCCCAGGTCATATCTTGAGAGGGTTTCAAACCTTTTTGTCCAAACAATCCTACAGATAGTTTTTACGTTTTGATTCTTGAAAGGAAAAGATAAGGTTAAAATTATGCGAGAATTAACAGGAATAAAGCCCTCAGTTACTAACCTCATCCCTCCTTCACTTACATCCTTTGTAAGAGCTCCCAAAACCTCATCTCTAACATTACCTAACTGCTTGCACTGAGATGGCATACAACAGCTAAAACGCGGAAACTTACGTTTCTCAATGCCAATATGTTTTTCTTCCATGAAAAAACACTCCAAACATTTTTGAAATCAAAAATCCAGCCTACAGGCAAGTAACATCCTATGTTTTTACTATACCACAACCCTAAACTTCTTGTCAAGTCGGCAATATAACAATTTATAGAATGGATAAAATCAGTAATATTAACGGCAAAAGCGGTATAAGTAAAAGCGTAGTGAATATCCAGCAGGAATTAGCTAAATCCTGGTCTAGATTAAAGAGTGAAGACAATACTAAACTGGCAATAGCGCAAGGCATAAATGACTCAATAATGATAATCTTAAGCGGCAAGCCTCCCATGATATTTTGATATTTGAGGAGATAAGCAAACAAGATTCCTACTATAGGAGACCATACAAATTTAATAAAGCTCATTGAAAACACGGGAGCTTTGAATTCTTTTACAACTTTAAAATTCATAGTCAAACCAATAGCGAACATATAGATAAAAGTAGTAACCGGTATCAGAATATTATTTAAATCACCGATATAAAGCGGCCTTTTTAAATTAAGCAAGTTTAAAATAATTCCTGCCGCCAAACCTAAAAGCGGAAATAAACGTATTCCTTCGGTAAATATTCTTTTTAGATTATCTTTGACCCCGGTTGTCTTTCCCATGCTGTAATTCTCAGCCATATAAAAACCAATGGTGTAAAAGTAAGGCTTAAAAAACAGACAGTATAAAACAGTTAAGCCAAAACCAATTTCCCCATAAAGAACAAAGGCGATAAACCCTCCCAGAGTATATCCGATATTTGAAAACATAGCAGCTCCGATATAACTTCCGGTCTGTCTGTGGCTCAGCTTATGTATCTTAGAAAAAAAACCGGCTGGAACAAGAGCCAGGGTAGTAATAACTACACCTAAAAGAGGTAAAGTAAAAATAGCCGCGTTGTTCAAATCTAGCGCCCAGAAAGAAAACATGACAATGAAAGGGGTAATAGATTTCGTAAGGAAAATAATAATTAGCTTGGATACCTTATCCGTCTGACCGATTAGTTTGCCCCTGAGCCCACAACCAATAGCCAGCGGAAGGAAAAGAATACTAATTATATAGATAACCTGAAAAAATTCATTTTTCATTTAGCAAACTTGATCGTTAGATAACTTTTTTCTATGGTCGCGAAAGCGTCTTCATCACCCTTGGGAGCATGCTTCCTAAAACTGCCCAGTTCCTTCATCTGCAACTTACTGCTTCTGGAAGCTAAATCATAAATATCAGGGTCAACTTCACCTTCATCTCCGTCGCCGGTACCGCCACCGCCATGCCATTCGGAGGTTTCTTTGGCCATTTCTCTCGCGTGGCCGCCGTCCTCTAATCCGGTAGCCACTATAAAACGCCAAGTTCTGCCTCTGGGATCTCCTATGATTTTATAGGGAATTGCCACTTCAATGGTTGAAGCATTATCATCTTCAATAAGAAAACCTTTGGTATCATTATCCTCGCCCTGCTTACGCGCCAACAGTTTACCCTTTGCGTTCCAAATTTTACCTTTAAAAGAGCTGTATATAGCAATTACCCGCCCACATGAAAGCTCGGGCGCTACTTTCAGCTCCGCGTAAACTCCGTCATCGGGATCAATATAATCAAGTCCTCCCTGGGCCAAAACCTGATAACGCCCTGTTTTACCATAAGCACCATCTCTATCAATACCAATAATACAAAAAGGTGCCCACCATTCATTAGGAGCATTAAATCTAATTAACATATATAAATTTTTATTATCGCAGGTAACTCTAAATTCTCTCAGGTCGGCGCATCTTCCAAAGGCTTCGTTAATTGGATATTCATATTTACCCGATCCAATATCGTCTCCCTTGGCATCTTTAAAAATATATTCTCCCTTGGAAATAGTCCATGTGTTTTCTTTTACCGGAGGAATTCCTACCCAATCTTTAGCATTCTTATCAACCTTTATAGAGTGTCCCTTAACTTCCTTCTCTTTGTCCGCGGAATATACATAACTTAATAAAACAATTGATAAGTATAAAGTTATTAAGCTTATTACTATTTTTTTCATTATCGGTCTCCTCCCAACCAATTATATTGGTCTATAATTTTAAAATAGCATAAAAAAGCTTATTATTCAATTGAAGAATTTAATACTTTATCCTTAATTCTTTTAGATAATATGTCAATATGCGCGATAGATATCAATAGTAAATAACATCCGAGAACGTATGAAGCCTTAAAATTAGTAAACTCTATTTCCGAAAAAGGCAGATTACCGAATCCTTGAGCGGTTTTCATCATGAAAGATAAAAAAAGCCATAATGTTTCAGCGAAAATTTTAGCTATCGGCATAGATATAAAACTTAATAAGCTCACTATTACTCCCAGTATCATGACCAAGCTTAAAAGAGGCAGCATAATCAAATTTGTAAAAATTCCAACGGTTGATACTCGCTGAAAATAATACAATGAAAGTGGGGCTACCGCGATACTGGCCGCTAAACTAACGCAAAGGCCGTCTAAGAAATATTTTGTGAATTTATTCGTTTTTAATAAAGGAGGTACCAAGTTGTTTAACTTAGGAAAAAGATAGACAATTGATAAAACTGAGATAAATGACAGCTGAAAGCCAATATCAAATAAATAGTACGGATTAAACATTAATATCAAAAAAGCGGCCAAGCCCAGGCTATTATAAATATCAGAATCCCTTTTTATTACCCAGCCTCCCAAAATGATACCAGCCATAATTGAAGCCCTAACAACAGAAACTCTCGCCCCGCTTAGAAAGCAATAAAATATCAGAAACCCAATACATATTATTGAAGCCTGAGTACGATTAAGGCCGAAAATCTTCCCAATAAAAATTAGAAAAAGAACTATTATGCCAACGTGGAGGCCGCTAATAGCCAAAACATGGACTGAACCGGAAGAAATGAAAAAATCCTTATCTATTTCCGCCCTCTCGCCAAGAATTAAAGCCCCCAGCAAACCACTATAAGGTTCGTCCAGAAGCTGTCTATATTTATCCAACAGCTTCGCTCTTAAATTCATTGACCATAAATATAAAATGTTTCTTTTGGGCTTTATATCAAGCTTTATAGCGGCGTCAGTTTTATTATTATAAAATAATCCATTAATATAACGATTTTTAAGGTATATTTTATAACCTTCTAAGCGCGCGCCCTCAAGAGAACTCACCGCCTTAAAATCACCTTCAAGAGCATAGGCATAACCATATTCAAAATCTTTGCTAAGACGGCTAAAACTATTAACTTTAACCAAACCACTGGCAATTTTAAGGCAATGATCATTTATAATATGTGTAATTTTAAAGTTAAAACCACATCTTTCTCTGCCGTAACGGTCTTTACTAAAAACTGGGGCTTTAATTATATAGCCGATTATTTTTATATCCTTTTGAGATTTAATTAAATTAGCTATATTATCATCCGCGACAATATCGGCCGCGCCATATCTCAATATACCCATGACGATACA
>CBDUVS010000013.1:0-15299 GCA_965370735.1 uncultured bacterium
GGCTTAAGAGTTGTCTTCTTTTCTTCTTTAGCGGGTTTTACTACCTCTTCTTTAACATTAGAAACTTTTTCTTTAGTTTTCTTACCCGCGACTTTAGTCTTGACTTTTTTCGGCTTTAGCTCCACCAAACTTAAAATAGCCATTTTAGCCCCATCGCCCGGCCTTGTATCCAGACGCGTGATGCGGGTATAACCACCTGCTCTATTCTTAAATCTGGAGCCAACTTCTTTGAAAAGCAAAGAAGTCAACTTATGGTCCTGAAGCACATCATAAACCGCTCTTTTGTTAACGAGATTATCTTCCTTTAAAAGGGTAATGACTTTCTCCGCTACTTTTCGCGTTTCTTTAGCTTTAGCAATAGTTGTGGTTATAGTTTCAGTAATCAGCAGGTTTCTAACCATGTTGTTTAACATGGCTTTTCGATGAGCTGTGGTTCTTCCAAGTTTTCTTTTATTTTTTTTATGCCTCATTATTATTCATCCTGATCTTATTTATTTTCCTTTAACATTTCTTCAACTTTCATGCCGAAGTAAAGACCCATAGTATCAAGTATTTCTTTGATTTCTGTAAGCGATTTTTTACCAAAGTTTCTGTATTTCAACATATCACCTTCACTCTTCTTAACCATATCTCCCAAAGTTTGGATTTTGGCTTCCCTGAGACAATTGGCTGACCTTACAGAAAGTTCAAGCTCGCTTACCGGTTTATTAAGTTTATCGAGTAATTCTTTCTCCTGCTGAGACTTCTCTTCTTCGACCTCATCTTCTTCTTCGGGGAACTCGCCAAATTGAGCAAAAAGATCCAGATGCCTCTGGAAAATATTAGCTGAATAACAAAGCGCGTCTTTGGGGCTTATACTGCCATTAGTCCAAATTTCTAATGACACCTTGTCATAATCGGTTCTCTGGCCCACGCGAGTATCTTCAACGTGAAACATAACCTTTAAAACCGGAGAAAAAACTGAATCAATTGGTATATAGCCAACCGGCATTCCCTCTTTTTTATTTCTTTCAGCCGGAACATAACCCCTGCCTCTGCCAACTTCCATTTGAATCTTTAATTTTTTATCCTTAGTCAAAGTTGCCAGAACCAGATCCGGATTTAATATCTCCACGGTTTCATCTGTCTTAATATCAGACGCTTTAATTGCGCCTTTTTTACTTGCTAAAAGTTCAATAATCTTAGGTTCTTTAGAATGCGATCTTAAAACCAGCTTTTTAATGTTAAGCATTATTTGGGCTGTATCTTCTACTACCCCTTCAAGAGCGGCAAACTCGTGAGGAGCCCCCTCAATCTTCACAGCAGTTACAGCACTGCCCTCTATAGAAGAAATAAGAACTCTTCTAAGAGCATTACCGATAGTAGCACCATAACCTCTCTCAAAAGGCTCGGCGATAAAATTCGCGTACACATCAGTTTGTGTTTTTTCGTCAACTTTAAGCCTTTTGGGTAATTCAAAACCTCGCCACCTGACTCCCATTTAGTTACCTCCTGAATCTGTATATAAATTTATATTATACTAAAGTTATTTTGAATAAAGCTCAACGATTAACTGTTCTTCAATCGCAAATTCTATATCCGCTCTTTCCGGCAGTTTCGTAATTTTTATAACCAGTTTTTCTTTATCGACATCCATCCACTTTGGAATTACGCGGTCTTCTGTGCTTTTAATATTGCCTTTAATAAGTTTAGCAGCATTTTCTTTTCCTTTTATACTGATAATATCATCCTGGCTAATTAAAAAAGAAGGTAGATTAACTTTGCGCCCGTTAACCTGCACATGTCCGTGCCTGACTATCTGCCTGGCCGCATTTCTTGTTTTAGCAAAACCGGACCTAAAGATACTATTATCAAGGCGGCATTCAAGTATCTGAAGCAAGTTATGTCCGGTAACACCCTTTCTGCGCACGGCTTCATGAAAGTATTTCCTAAACTGCTTTTCTAAAATGCCATACATCTTTTTGACCTTCTGCTTCTCCATTAGCTGCAAGCCATAGTTCGATATCTTTTTTCTTTTTTTACCGTGCTGTCCCGGCCCGTAAGGCCTTTTTTCTAAGACGCGGTCAAATTTAGGGTTACCAAAAATGTTAACACCCAATCTGCGCACGATTTTACCTCTAGGAGTAAAATTTCTTCCCATATAAATTAAACTCTCCTTCTTTTCGGAGGCCTACAACCATTATGAGGTATTGGTGTGACATCCTTTATTGCTTTTACATTGAGTCCTGCCGCCTGAAGGGCTCTAATTGCCGATTCCCTTCCTGAGCCAGGTCCTTTAACTCTAACTTCTATTTGCTTTAAACCATATTCCATGGCTCTCTTAGCAGCATCTTTAGCGGCCACCTGAGCCGCAAAAGGTGTGGATTTTCTTGAACCCTTAAAACCTGAACAGCCGGTAGTAGACCAACATAATACATTACCGTTTTTATCAGTTATCGTAACATGCGTATTATTAAAGGTAGCCTTTATATGAGCTATACCTTCAACCACCTGACGCGTTATCTTTTTCTTAATCTTTCTTTTTTCTTGTTTGGCCATACCTATCTCCTTAATGAGGGCATCTTTTACAACAACGAAGTTGGTGTAAATGATAAGCCCAAATTAATTCCGCCGAGAGTCGCAAAATTATCAAAGAGAATTTTGTGACATCTTTTGAGGCGGAACCTTCCTTATTTATATTAACTCCGAAGCTTAAATGAGACCACAATTTACGGAATGATTGTGACGTAAATTGTATGGTCGAATTAATCCCCCCTTCATTCTTTCAGAATGAAAGAAGGAGGGATAAGTTCAGTCAACAAATTTATGTCCGCTTTTCACTCCATAAATTTGGATTTCACTTAACTTTTTTTTCTCTTGATACCTACGGTTCTTCGAGGCCCTTTACGTGTACGGGCATTACTTGCTGTCCTCTGGCCTCTTGAAGGTAAGCCTCTCTTATGCCTTAATCCTCTATAGCAACCGATATCCATTAATCTTTTAATATTACCGGTTACCACGCGGCGCAATTCACCTTCAACCCTAAAATCCTTCTGGATAACATTGGCAATTTTTGATACTTCTTCTTCGGTCAACTTACTGGCTCTAATCTCAGGATCAATGTTAGCCTGCTTTAAAACATTAAGAGCACCAATACTACCGACACCATAAAGATATGTAAGAGAAACCTTGATTTTTTTATTTTTTGGTATATCAACTCCCAAAATCCTTGGCATTTCATCTCCTCATTCGTTAATAAAAACTAGCCTTGCTTCTGTTTATGCTTAGGTATAGAACAAATTACCTTTACTACACCTTTTCTTTTAATTATTTTGCACTTTGGGCAAATTTTCTTGACACTTGCTCCTACCTTCATGATATTACTCCAATGTATTTTTACTTTAATCTATAAGTAATTCTGCCTTTACTTAAGTCATAGGGTGAGAGTTCCAGTTTCACCTTATCTCCGGGAAGAATACGAATAAAATGCATTCTCATCTTGCCTGAAATATGGGCTAACAGAATATGCCCATTCTCAAGCTCAACCCTAAACATAGTATTCGGTAATGATTCAATAACCTTGCCTTCAACTTCAATTGCTTCTTCTTTAGCCATAGATTTTTACACCTTAAGTAAGTATTTCTACTCTTTTTTCGTTTATATAAACGGTATGCTCAAAATGAGCTGAAAATGAACCGTCTTTAGTTATCGCGGTCCAACCGTCATCCAGTATCTCTATTTCATAACCGCCAATGTTAACCATGGGTTCTATTGCCAGAACCATACCGGGTTTTAACTGAATTCCGGTGTGCGGCTTTCCAAAGTTAGGTATCTGCGGATCTTCATGCAGACTAGCTCCGATCCCATGGCCTACGAACTGCCTGACAATAGAGTATCCGGCAGCTTCAACATAGCTTTGAACGGCATGAGATATATCATAAAGCCTGTTACCGGCTTTGGCTGCCGCGACCGCTAACTTCAGAGATTCTTGCGTTACTTCCATAAGCCGCTTAGCTTCCTGAGAAACATTATTAGTCACGGCGAAAGTTCTGGCCGCGTCTCCAAAATATCCATCCAGCCAAACACCAACATCAAGACTAATGATATCGGTTTCCCGCAACTTTCTATCAGAGGGAATGCCATGAACTATCTCATCATTGACAGAAGTACAAACCCCGGCAGGATAACCCATATAACCCTTAAAAGCCGGTTTAGCATTTTTAGAGTAAATAAACTCTTCTCCTATCGCGTTTAGTTCTTTAGTGCTAATACCGGTTCTTACTTTAGTTTTTAAAAGATCTAGTGTTTCTTTGACAATCCTGCATGAAGCCCTAATTTTATCTACTTCTTTAGAAGATTTTAAAAGTATCATACAATATTCTGTTTTTTAAAATATTCTTGAATTTTCGTAAATAACTCCCGAGCATCTACATCACCAGACACTATAAAAAGTTTATTCTCTTTTTTATAATAATCTATCAAAGCAGCTGTCTGCTGATTATAAACTTCAAGTCTATTTTTTATAGTCTCAATTGTATCATCTTTTCTCTGATATAACTCTCCGCCGCATTTATCGCAAACACCTTTTACTTTTGGAGGTATATTAACCACGTGGTATACCGCCCCGCATGCTCTACAAATCCTTCTTCCGGAAAGTCTCTTTACTATAATATCTTCAGATGTCTCCAAATATATAACGCTATCTAAATTTATAATTTTTTCAACCAGGCGTTTACCGAAAGCTTCTGCCTGAGCTACATTCCTGGGAAAACCGTCTAAAATAAAACCTTTTTCGGCTTCCGGTGAATTAAGCTTATTAATCACCATATCAATTACCAGCTCATCAGGAACTAACTCGCCTTTTTCCATGTATCCTTTGGCTTTAAGCCCCAGTTCAGACACTTTGGCAACTTCTTCTCTTAATAAATCACCTGTAGCCAAATGAAGTACTTTGTAATGATCCGTCAAAATTGCGGCTTGAGTTCCTTTTCCGGCTCCCGGAGGCCCTAATAAAACAATTCGCATTTTTATCTTCGAGACCTCAGCTTGCCTTTTTTCATGAACCCCTCATAATGCCTCATCAACAGATGAGATTCTATCTGCTGCATAGTATCAAGCATAACACCAACAATAATTAAGATACCTGTGCCGCCTAAAAAACTGGCAATGATATAAGGAACTTTAAAGAAACTGCTTATCAAATTAGGCATAACGGCAATAATTGCCAAAAATATAGCGCCCGGTAAGGTTATTCTGCCTAAAATATAGTCAAAGTATCCAGCCGTGGGTTTACCGGGCCTAATACCCGGGATAAACCCACCTTGTTTCTTCATGTTTTGAGCCACATCCTGCGGATTAAAAATAATGGCCGTATAGAAATATGTAAAAAATACAATCAACACCGCGTATGTAATGTTATACACGGGGTGCGTACCGTTAAGCAATCTGGCAATACCTTTTAAAAATTCATTACTGGTAAAACCGGCTATAGTTGCCGGAAACATCAATACCGACTGAGCAAAGATAATCGGAATAACACCCGCGGCATTAACCCTTAGGGGTATATAAGTATTATGCCCGCCGTATATTTTTCTGCCAATAACCCGCTTGGCATACTGCACCGGAATCTTTCTCTGTCCCTGGGTTATTAGAATGACAGCCATAATTACTCCTACCAACATGCAAGTTAAAAGAATAATCGTTGGTGGTTTAATTCTGGCATCATGCCCAAAAGGCATAATATATTCCGCGAACTGTCTAGCCGCCGGCGGCATTCTTGAAATAATACCGGCTGTAATTATCAAAGAGATACCGTTTCCGATACCATAAACTGACATCTGCTCTCCCAGCCACATCAAAAAAGTGGAACCCGCTGTCAGGGAAATCATTACCAGAAGCTTTAGTTTCCATCCGGTGAATAATGCTAAACTTAGTCCGGCTGCCTGCGATGAACCCTCTATCCAGGAAGCAATAAACAAGGACTGAACCAAACACAACAACACAGTACCGTATCTGGTGTACTGGGTTATTTTCTTTCTGCCGTCAGGTTCTTTGGCAATCTTGGAAAAATAAGGTACTACTGCTGTCAAAAGCTGAATAATAATCGAAGCGGATATATAGGGCATGATTCCCAAAGCAAAGACTGTCGCGTTTCTCAACGCTCCCCCGGAAAACATATCCATAAGACTAAATAATGTTCCTGATTGTTGCTCAAAGAACTGTGCTAACGCCTGGGGATTTACTCCGGGTGTAGGCACATATACACCAACTCTAAAAACAGCGATCATTGCCAGTGTAAAAAGTATTTTCTTCTTTAATTCCGGTATTTTAAACGCGCTGGCCACTGCTCTTAACATTTATCTATATTTCCCTCGGAGAACCTTTTACTTTTTCAATTTTTTCTTTGGCGCTTTTTGAAAATTTGTGAGCTTCAACCGTTAAGGCCTTTTTAAGCTCTCCCTTTCCCAAAACTTTAAGTTTGTCTCTTGTGTTCCTGATCAGGCCCGACTCTTTTAATGCTTTTTGATTGATTATAGAGTTTTCTTTAAAAGAATTAAGGTCTTCTACGTTTACAATCTGATATATAGTCGCGAACTTATTATTAAATCCTCTTTTAGGCAGCTTTCTTATTAAGGGCATCTGTCCACCTTCAAAGCCTTTCATTGACTTTGAACCTGCCCGGGATTTCTGGCCTTTGTGTCCTCGGCCGGATGTCTTACCAAGCCCGGAACCACTACCTCTGCCTACCCTCTTTTTTGATTTATTACTGCCTTTATTCGGTGATAATTCATTAAGTTTCATTTAAATAACCTCTAAAGTTTCTACTTGCTTTGTCTGTAATTTTTCGGTTTAAGACTTCTAAAACCCTCTTCACATGCCTTTAAAACATTAACGGCATTATTGGACTTTAGACATTTAGTAAGAATATCTTTTGCGCCAACGGCCTCACAAAAAGCACGCACTACACCTCCGGCGATAACACCGGTACCTTCTTTTGCCGGTTTTAATAAAACTTGAGCGGCACCTTTTCTACCCACAATCTGATGTGGAATCGTATTGCCTTCAAGCGGTACACTAAACATACTTTTTTTGGCCCTGTTAGACGCTTTTCTTATAGCCTCGGCAACCTCTTTAGCCTTACCGTGTCCACAGCCGACCGACCCCTTGCCGTCTCCAACAACCACACTGGCCGTAAAAGAAAAGTTTCTTCCTCCTTTGACAACCTTAGATACTCGGTTTACAAATATAACCTTTTCGATAAAATCTCGTTTTCCTTCATTAAATCTTTCTGCCATCATGATTCCTTTTTATGATTATTAAAACTTCAATCCGCCTTCTCTGACAGCTTCAGCAAACTCCTTAACTCTGCCATGATAAAGATATCCGCCTCTATCAAAAACACATTCTTTAATATTGGCCTTTGAGGCGGCTTGGGCAAAAACCTTACCAAGAACTTTAGCGGCCTCTTTGTTACCACCGTAGTTATTACTGTTTTTTAAATCTTTATTCAACGTAGACATACTTACAATAATCTTACCGGTTGTATCATTTATAAGCTGCGCGTAAAAGTTTGATAAACTTCGATACACGTTTAGTCTCGGTTTTTGAGCTGTGCCTGATATTTTTTTTCTTACTCTTCTGTGTCTCTTTTGTCTATTTGTTAAACTTTTCTTCATTTACTTATTACCTTTTAATTATTATTAAACTACTGTTTTACCGGCCTTGCGCCTGACATATTCACCCTTATATCTAATACCTTTACCTTTGTAAGGTTCAGGTTTATAGAAATGTCTAATTTCAGCCGCGACTTCACCGACTAATTGTTTATCTATGCCTGCTATCTCAATTTGGGTCGGCTTTGGCACAATCATAGATATACCCTCGGGAACAGTGTAGTTAACCGGGTGAGAAAAACCTAACTGCAAGCTTAATTTTTTACCCTGCAACTGAGCTCTCATACCAACACCGTGTATTTCAAGTTCTTTTTTATACCCTTCAGTAACACCGATAACCATATTTTGTATAAGACTTCTAGTCAATCCGTGCAAGGACTTATCTAATCTATTATCAGAAGGCCTGGTGACAAACACCTGGTTATCTTCAATTTTAACACTCATTCTCTGGTGGACGCGTTCTTCAAGTTTACCTTTAGGGCCTTCAACTTGTACTGCCTTACCATCTAGGCTAACTTTAACATTACTCGGTATATCTATAGGTTTTTTACCTACTCTAGACATTCATCTTCCCCTTCTATTACCAAATCTGGCAGATCACTTCTCCACCGACACCCTGTTCACGGGCTTGCTTATCAGTTAAGATACCATTAGGCGTGGTGAGAATAGTTACTCCCAAACCATCCAAAGCTGCCGGAATATCATTTTTATTCGTATATACTCTAAGCCCCGGCTTAGTCACTTTTTTAACATGTGAGATAGTGGAACTGCTATCCTTATTGTATTTCAGATATATTCTCAGTTGAGCCTGTTTCTTATCTTCAACGTCTTTATAGTCTTTAATAAATCCCTCTTCTTTAAAAATGCGAATTATTTCTTTAATCATCTTTGAAGAAGGTACATTGACCGTCTCCTTCTTACGCATTGTAGCATTTCTAATCATAGTTAGCACATTAGCCGTTAAATCTGTTAACATATAGTTCTCCTAATGAAATTTTATAATTTTATTACCAGCTGGCTTTAGTAACACCTGGTATCTCACCCTTAGAAGCAAGCTCCCTAAAGCAGATACGGCAAAGCCTGAATTTTCTAATATAACCTTTTGATCTTCCACAATTAAGACAACGATAATATCCTCTTGTGGAAAATTTGGGTTTTCTCTTAAATTTTTCAATAAGTGCTTTTCTGGCCATAAATTTCCCTCTTATACTTTACTTTCGAAATGGCATGTTGAACATTTTAAAAAGCTCATGCGCTTCTTCCCTGGTATCAGCATCTAAATTAAAGGTTATATTCATACCAATAACACCTTCAATCTTATCCGAATCCATTTCCGGAAATATAGTATGCTCTTTAATACCCAGAGTATAGTTATGGCTATTGTCATAACCTTTGGGATTAATCCCCCTGAAATCCCTAACTCTGGGGATAGCTACATTAATAAATCTGTCTAGGAATTCATACATACGATTACCTCGTAAGGTAACTTTACATCCAACCGGATCACCTTTGCGAATTTTAAAATTCGAAATAGCCGCCTTAGCTCTGGTGATTACAGGTTTTTGGCCGGATATTGTGGCCAACTCAACCAGGGCTTTTTCGATAATCTTAAACTCTTTTGAGCCTTCTCCGAGCCCCATATTAATTACAATTTTCTTTATTTTGGGAACCTGCATTTTATTCTTATAACCAAACTTCTTCATCAGTTCAGGTACTATTTCTTTATTGTATTTTTCTAATAGATTCGGTTTTTTCATTGTTATTCCTAAATTCCCTGGTTACACTTTCTACAAAACCTGACCGGTTTTTTATTTTCTCTTTTTATCCCAACTCTGACACCTTTTTTGCATTTAGAACAATATACCAACACATTAGAGATGCTAATAGGGCCTTCTTTTTCAATAATGCCCCCTTGATCCTGCTGGCGTCTTTTCTTGGTGTGTTTCTTAATTAAATTTAAACCTTCAATGATGATCTTACCTTTTTCAGGAAAAACCTTCAGGACTTTACCTTTTTTACCTTTTTCTTTACCTTTAGTAACGATAACTATTTCGTTTTTCAGTATATTCAACACTTTAAATAACCTCCGGAGCTAATGATACTATTTTCATAAAGTTTTTTTCTCTAAGCTCCCTGGCGACGGGGCCGAAAATTCGTGTGCCGCGAGGATTTTTCTGGGCATCAATCAGAACTATAGCATTATTGTCAAACCTTAAATATGAACCGTCTCTGCGCCTTATAGGAGATTTGGTCCGTACAACTACAGCTTTAGCCACTTCTCCTTTTTTAACGGCAGATTCAGGCATAACTTCCTTGATATTAACTGTCACAATATCACCTATGTCAGCGCATCTTTTTCCGGAGCGCCCAATTACCATAATGCAACTGGCTTTCTTGGCACCTGAGTTGTCCGCGATTTCAAGAATTGTACGCAACTGAATCATTTAAGTATCTCCAATAATCTCCACCTCTTATCTTTGGAAAGAGGCCTGGTTTCAACTATTTTTACTTTATCGCCGGTCTTGGCTTTGTTTTTCTCATCGTGAGCTTTAAACTTAACAAACTTTTTTATAACTTTATTATATAGCGAGTGTTTCGTGACGCGATCTATCCTAACAATAATAGTTTTATCCATCTTATCACTAATAACAACGCCAACTCTTTCTTTTTTGGCGCCTCGTTTAGTTTGCATTAGCCTTCTCCCCTAAAACGGTTAAAATCTTAGCTATGTTTTTTTTAGTAATTCCAATTTGGTCAGGTTTGTCAACTCTGCCGTTTTTTGAATCAAATCTTAACTTATGTAATTCTTCTCTGAACTTCTGTAATTTTAAACCAAGTTCATCTTGTGTTAATTATTTTAAGTCTTTTGCCTTCTCGGGTTTCATTTAAATAACTTGCCTTGTTATAAATTTTGTCTTAACGGGCAATTTATGTGAAGCTAATCTTAACGCCTCTCTAGCTAAATCCTTCGGCACACCATCCATTTCAAAAAGAATTCTACCTCTCTTTACAACAGCTACCCAGCTTTCCGGCGCCCCTTTACCTTTACCCATCCGAGTTTCCGCGGGTTTTTTACTAACCGGTTTATTCGGGAATATCCTAATCCAAACCTTGCCGCCTCTTCTGATGTGTCTTGTTAAAGCGACACGGGCCGCTTCTATCTGTTTATTGGTTATCCAGGCGTTCTCCAAGGACTGTAAACCATATTCGCCAAAATTTACCTTCGACCCTGAAAGAGCCATACCTCTTCTCGTGCCGCGATGCTCACGTCTAAATTTTACTCTTTTGGGCATTAAAGGCATTTCTTATGTCTCCTTATTACTTTCCTCATTTTTCGGGCCCTTATCAAGTATTATCTGGCCCTTATAAATCCATACTTTAATTCCTATGGCGCCATATGTGGTTCTAGCTTCAGTAAATCCGTAGTCAATATCCGCTCTTAACGTATGAAGAGGAACTTTCCCCTCTTTATACGTTGTGCTACGAGACATTTCAGCTCCACCTAAACGGCCCGAGCAAGTTACCCGGATACCCTCAACCCCGGAACTCCTGGCATCATAAATAGCTTTTTTCATGGCGCGCCTAAAAGAAACTCTTTTAATTAACTGAAAAGCAATATTTTCAGCAATTAATTGAGCATCGGCCCTGGAATTTTTTACTTCTTTAATATCAATAATAACTTCTGTATTATTTTTTACTATATCCAGCAGTTCCTCTTTAAGGCGATCAATATCCGCGCCTCTACGTCCGATAACAATACCCGGGCGCGCCGCCCATATGGCAATTCGCAGCTTATCCGAAGAACGTTCGATTTCAATATTTGATATTCCGGCTTGATAAAAATTAGTTTTTATATGTTTTTTGACTTTTATGTCTTCTTCAAGTTTTAGGCCGAAATCTTTTTTATTGGCATACCATCTGGACTTCCATGTTTTTATATAACCTAATCTGAAACTATAAGGATGTACTTTTTGGCCCACTTATTTACTTCTCCTTCTGTTTTTTTATCTTTGCCGGTGCGGGTTTTTTTATTGTTTTCGTTTTAGTTTTTGTTTTTTCCGGCGGCTTAATCTTTGGGTTTACTTTTTTCGGGGCAACTCTATCCAATTCAATATCTATATGAGAAGATCTTTTTCTAATTACTGACGCTCGGCCAAAGGCTTCCGCTCTGAATCTTTTATAAGAAGGTGCTTGATTGGCAACTATCTTACTGATATAAAGCTTACTTATATCCGGTTCTTTATCTTTAGCATTACTTACAACTGAATTTACGAGCTTTATAAGCTTTTCCCTCGGGCCTTTATTCAAGCTCACTAAAATACTTAAAGCATCTTCAACCTTTTTTTCCCTAAGGTTATCAATAATAAGTTTGTATTTTTTAGCTGAACCTCTTGTATATTTTAAACTTGCTTTCGCTATCATTTCTTATTACCTATCATTATTTTTTAGTTACTGCCTTATCGGTACGAGAACCATGCTTTCTGAATGTTCTTGTAGGGGCAAACTCACCCAATCTATGGCCAACCATCTTTTCAGTTATAAATATAGGTATAAATTTTTTACCGTTATGAACCGTGAATGTTATCCCCAAAAAATCAGGAAGAATCATTGAACTTCTGGCCCAGGTTTTAATCGGTTGTTTCTGGCCTGATTTTTTAGATTTTTCAACTTTCAAAACCAGTTTTTGATTTACAAATGGTCCTTTTTTTATTGACCTTGACATTACTATTACCTCCGCTTGCTCTTAGAAGGTCTTCTACGAACAATTAATTTATTTGAAAACTTCTTCTTTTTACGTGTTTTAAGGCCTTTTGTAGCCTTACCCCAAGGCGTTGTCGGATGTCTTCCGCCTGAAGACTTTCCTTCACCACCGCCCATAGGATGGTCAACCGGGTTCATGGCAACACCTCTGACCGATGAGCGTCTGCCCATCCAACGGCTTCGGCCCGCTTTGCCCAGTGTTTCTCTTTCGTGTTCAATATTGCCAACCTGGCCAATAGTAGCCCGGCATTCTTTATTGATAAGTCGAATTTCACCGGAGGGCATTTTAATGTGAGCAAGCTTACCATCAACTGCCATAACAGTTGCCGCTGTTCCTGCTCCTCTGGCTATTTTAGCATCTCCATTGGGGGTTAATCCAATATTATGAACGGGAATTCCGGAAGGTATATTCTTTAGGGCCATGCAGTTACCCGTTTTGATTTCAACCTTATCGCCTGAAACTAAAATATCGTTAACTTTAAGGCCTGAAGGAGAAACAATATATCTTTTTTCACCGTCTTCGTAATCCAAAAGAGCTATATTAGCCGAACGGTTAGGATCATACTCTATTGATATAACCTTGGCTTTAAGGATATCTTTATCCCTTTTAAAATCAATTATTCTGTACTTGCGCTTATGGCCTCCGCCTCTATGGCGAGTTGTTACATGGCCATGGACATTACGTCCACCACTCTTTTTTAAAGCCACTGTTAAAGATTTATGAGGCTTCTTACTTATCGGATCAAGTTCTTTAAAATCTGTTAACTTGGTCCAGCGTTGACTCGCCGTAGTTGGTTTTCTTGATTTAATTCCCATTGCATCCTTCCATCTATAAAATTATGAAATATCTATAGTATTTCCTTGCTTAAGCGTAACCAAGGCCTTTTTCCAATCGGGGGTTTTGCCCTTTTTATATCTGACTCTTTTTTGCTTCCCATGCATAGCAACTGTGTTAACACTAGAGACTTTAACTTTATATATATCCTCAACAGCTTTTTTAATCTCTAATTTATTAGCTTTTTTATCAACTTCAAAAAGATATTTATTTTCGGTTAATAAAATAGTACCTTTTTCGGTTCTGAGTAAATTTTTTACTACTGTATACGGATCTTTCATGAACTAACTCGCTTATTTATTTTTTCTAAGGAACTTTTGGTAATTATAAATTTTTCAGCTAATAAAACATCATGCGCGTTAAAATTATCCGTTGCTTTAAGGTATATGTTTTTTACGTTTCTGGCTGACATTATCACATTCTTATCAAGCTCAGCAACGACAACCAACACTTTCTTCTTATCAACTTTTAATTTCTTAAATATGGCGACAAAATCTTTGGTTTTAATATTATCCAGTTTCATGTCCTCGATTACAAACATATCGTCACTATTCACCTTAGCGTTAATAGCTGAAACTAAAGCTAACTTCCTGGCTTTTTTAGGAATTGAATATGAATAATCTTTTGGCTTTGGGCCAAAAATGACTCCTCCACCTTTAAATAAAGGAGATCTAATACTGCCGGCTCTAGCTCGTCCCGTACCCTTCTGGCGCCATGGCTTTTTACCGCCACCTGAAACCGCGGAACGGTTTTTCGTAGAAGCGGCACCTATTCTCCGGTTGGCCAGATACATCTTAATCGTGTCATGTAATAAAGCCTTGTTTACTTTACCGTCAAAAATCTTGGTATTCAACTTAACCGAATCTACTTTTTGTCCTTTTGTGCTGTATACGTTAAGCTCTTTCATATCAATTACTCTTTATTTTTCTTTTTTTCCTGTTGATTACCCTGAACTACGGCTTCACTACTAACATCGGCCTTAGGTGCTTCGGGAACAGGCGGCCTCTCTGTCTTCTTTTTAGCTAATTTAATTAATAAATTACTTCCCTTAGCTCCCGGTATTGCCCCTTTGACAATCAACAAGTTATTTTCTATGTCAATTTTTATAACTTTAATATTCTGGACTGTAATTTGCTTACCACCCATCCTACCTGCCATATGATGCCCTTTAAAAACTCTGGACGGGTCAGAACTGGCTCCTATGGAACCCGGGGCTCTATGAATAGTAGAACCATGGCTAGCCGGATGCCCTTTAAAATTCCAGCGTTTCATTACACCCTGAAAACCCTTACCTATTGAAACACCTGTTACATCCACAAAGTCGCCAACTCTAAAGAGATTAACTCTTAATTCATCCCCTGCTTTATAAGCAGCTGCTTCTTCTTCGCTCTGCCTAATCTCTTTTACGAACTTTACAGGGTCTGATTTAGTTTTTTTTAGATGGCCTTTAAAAGGGTTAGTGATTCTGGACTCCTTCTGCTTCTCAAACCCGCATTGAAGAGCGGTATATCCATCCTTATCCCGGTTCTTTATCTGCAACACCCTGCAAGGCCCCGCTTCAATAACCGTCGCGGGATATACCTTACCGTCTTCCTCAAAAACTTGAGTCATACCAAGTTTTTTTCCTAATATACCAATAGCCATTTAAGCAACCTCAATTTCTACTTTATTTCAATATGTACGCCAGTGGGTAAGTCCAGTTTCTTCAGCGCGTCTATCGTCTTGGCTGTCGGATTTACTATATCCAGCAACCTGGTATGGGTCTTTATCTGAAATTGCTCCCTTGATTTCTTATTTACGTGAGGTGATCTTAGCACTGTATAATCCTCGCGTTTTGTTGGAAGCGGTATAGGCCCGGATATTTTCGCGCCCGATCGCCTGGCGGTATTCATTATTTCACCAGCCGACTGGTCTAATACCTTGTGGTCATATGCTTTGAGTTTTATTCTAATTTTCTGTTGGCCTGTTGCCATTTTCTTTCCTCTTTGTCTTAAGCTATTCTATTATCTCACTGATAACGCCGGCACCAACCGTTCGGCCGCCTTCTCTAA
>CBDUVS010000014.1:0-14743 GCA_965370735.1 uncultured bacterium
TAGAGTCTTTAGCACGTTCTTCAGTTATCGCATTTTGAGGAGCATCAGCCCAGAGCCTTTCAAGGCTATAGAATTCGCGTAGGTCATTCTTGAAGATATGTACCACAATATCAATATAGTCCAGCAATATCCAAGATCCCTCATTATAACCTTCTATGTGAGACGGCTTCATAGAGAGATCTTTAAGCTCCCTTAAGATATGATTAGCAATAGCTTTATTTTTTCTTTCACTATTACCTCCACATATAAGAAAAAAGTCGCATACCGCAGCCACATTAGACATATTCATTATAACTACGTTATCGGCTTTTTTCTCAAGGGCAGCTCTTGCCATCAAAAGTGTTTTTTCTTTAGCGCTGAGCTTTTTACTTTGAGTCATTAATTAGCTATAAAAGGAATACTATTTTTTACCTAAGATCCTATACATTCCTGTTCCGCATTTAGGGCATTTACCTTTAAGTGCCTTGCGGCCATTTTTCATGGTTACTTCTTGCGAGTCAGAGATTTCTCTTTTTGCTTTGCATTTTACACAATAACCTTCCATATGATACCTCCTCGTTTTTTATTAGTGTACCATAGACAACACTATTAGTCAAATGCTTTTTGAGATAGCTTCAGTAATCTCCGCGGCCGCATTAGGTTTAGCAATCTTTTTCGCGTTTGATATAAGCTTTTCAGATAAAGCTTTATCATCTAAGAAGCTTTTAACGGCTTTGCTTATATCTTTTATTTTTCTTGCCTTATAAATTGCTCCCCTGGCATAAAGGTATTCAAGATTTCTCGACTCCTGGCCTCCAACTGAGCTATATATTATCATAGGTAAATTTAAAGCTAAAGCTTCAGAAGAAGTCAAACCGCCCGGCTTCGTAATCAATAAGTTAGCGAGAGACATTAAACTGATAATATCGTTTGAGAATCCATATATTTCAGCTTTATGTTTCGATTTAGCTGATATTTTATCAAGCTTCCGTTTAAGACGCCTGTTCTTACCGCAAACTATTTGAAGCTCAAAATCTAAATCAAGCTTATCGAGTTCGTGAGCTATAATATCAAGCGGGCCAATCCCCATACTACCTGCCATAAGCAAAATCCTGGGTGTGCTTACGCGATTATTAGAACCAGATTTACTCTTAATCATAGCTGCCGCGACAGCAAACTTAGGATCAATTGGTATGCCGCTAGCAATTATTTTTTCTGCCGGTATATTATTACGAATTAGTTTATCCTTTATTTCTTCGGTTGCCACAAAATAGCCGTCCACATTATCCATTACCCAAAAAGGATGAATATCATAATCAGTAACAACCGCGTACAATTTAAAGGCTTTCTCGTATTCTTTCCTAATAGCGGAGAAAACGGCGCAAGGAACAACTTGGGTACAGATCACTACGCAAGGCTTGTGCTTTTCATAATAACTTTTAAACTTTCTATAAATAGGTGCCAAAAGCATTTTACCTATAGGATTAGCATTTTTGTAAAATGCCCGGTTACCCCAAAGTTGATCGTAGATTTTTCCGGATTTTTTTACAATCCAAATATATAATCCATGAACAAAATTTTCCAACGATGGAGAAATGAATTCTAAGGAATTAATTAGAACTACTTCTAAAGACGGCTCTCTGTCTTTAAAGGCTTTCGCGAGAGAAATGGCGGCCATGTAATGGCCGGAATCACCGGTAGAATATAATATAAAAGCTTTCTTGGTTTGACTAATCATGCCAGTCTTCAATCTCTCCGACAATCTCTTCTAAAAGATCTTCAAGGGATATGAGGCCAATGATTATATTCTGGTTATCAGTTACAATAGCTATCTGGATACGTTTTCGTTGAAAATCTTTAAGCAAATCCATAGCTATTTTGTCAGATGAAACAAAATAAGCGGGCCTGATTAAATCCCTCAATACAACTTTTTCCTTTGCTTCCCAAACCTTCAACAGATCTCTGGCATACAAAACACCTATAATATTATCAAACTCATCCTCATAAATAGGAATTCTGGCATAACCTTCTTTATTAACTAATCTTAAGACATCTTCAACCGGGGTATTAACATCAGCCGCTATTATTTCAGCCCTGGGAATCATTACCTTTGAAACATGAATATCATTAAACTCGAAGACTCTGTGAAGCATCTCTCGCTCTTCATCTTCAACGGCACCCACTTCGCTTCCCACTTCAATAATAGTTTTAATCTCCTCTTCGGTTATAACGGCTGACTTCCTTTTGGGATTCCCTCCGAATAACTTTATAATAAAATGACTGAACTTTGTAAAAACATTTGAGATGGGGCTTAATACTTTTATCGTAACATCCATAATCCTTGCTACCTTAAAAGAATATTTCTCGGCATGTCTGGCCGCGAATATTTTAGGAGTTATTTCACTGAAAACTAAAATAAGAATAGTCATTACAAATGTTGAAACAATAATACCTATTTTTGGCCCTAAAAAATAATAGAATGCCGCTGCCGATAACGATGAAATCGCAATATTGACAAAGTTATTACTAATTAAAATTGTGGTTATTAATTGATCTGTATTACCAATTAGCTTTTGAACTAAATTTGCCTTAGGCCTTTTTTGTTTCGCGAGATGCCTTAACCGTAAACGATTAAGCGACAAAAATGCTGTCTCTGTGCCGGAGAGAAAAGCGGATATAAATAAAAGAATTACCATAGAGAAAACTAATAGTACTAAAGAAAGTAAGCTCATTTTTTTACCTGTATAATTTTTTCTCGTTTATGTATTTGAAAACTTCCGGAGGTACCATGGATTTAAAATCATCATTATTCTTAATTAAATCCCTGATTTCAGATGACGATATGTTAATTGCCTCAATATCAATATATTCAACCGCGTTTACTTTAGACGCTTCATTAAAACCGGACCTTTTAGCAATAACAAAAGTGCAAAGCTTACATAGTTCATCGATATCTTTCCACTCATTGAGTCTATCAGCTATATCTCCACCGGCAATAAAATAAAGGCTATCACCATCTTTTAAACCTTTTTTAAAATGTTTGATGGTATTAATTGCGTATGAAGTATTTTTTTTGTCCAACTCGTAGGTTGACACTTCAAAAAAACTAAAAGGTTTCAGCGCTTTTTCAAGCATAGCCAACCTGTCCTGAACCGGCGCGGAATCATCAACCAAAGCAAACGGGCTGACGTATGCCGGTACAAAGATAACTTTATCCAGCATAAGCCGCTTCATTGTTTCTTCCGCTAACCTTAAATGTCCCAAATGGACAGGATTGAACGTACCACCTAATACACCTAAGCGCATTTATTTGACCCTTATTTGGCCGTTACCGATAATTACATATTTGTAACTGGTAAGTTCGGCAACACCCATGGGGCCTCTGGCGTGCATTTTGCCCGTACTAATACCTATTTCAGCTCCAAGGCCAAATTGATTTCCATCAGTAAATCTCGTTGACGCATTCAGGTATACACAAGCGGAATCTACTCTATTTAAAAAATACTCAGCAGATTCACAACTATCAGTAATAATCACTTCAGACAGACCGGAACTATATTTCTCAATATGCTCTACGGCATCATCGATACTATTAACAACCTTAATTGATAAAATTTTATCTAAGTATTCGGTCTCCCAATCTTCATTAGTCGCTTTCTTAATCCGGCCTTTGAAAATATTATAGGCCTCGGGGCATCCTCTAACCTCTACCCCCCGATTCTTTAGTTTCTTTATCATTAAAGGCAAAAAGCGTGCCGCGACATATTTATGAACTAATAAAGTTTCAATAGCATTACAGACACTTGTTCTCTGAAGCTTCGCGTTAAATACCACACTTTCCGCTATATTTAAATCAGCATATTCATCAACATACGCGTGGCAAAGCCCTTTATAGTGCTTTATAACCGGTATCTTAGAATATTTAACCACTTCTTTAATAAGGTTCTCTCCTCCCCTGGGTATAATCAAATCAATATTCTTTTCTTCCCTAAGTAAAAGGCGGACCGCTTTACGATCAGTGGTTTTAATTATATTTATTGCTCCTTGCGGTAAACCGTTTTTTAGAGCCACTTTATTTAAAATTTCGAAAATAGCCAAGTTAGAATGGATAGCGTTACTGCCGCCTCTTAAAATAATGGCATTACCGGCCTTTAAACAAAGACCTATACAATCACTTGTAACGTTAGGCCTTGATTCATAAATAACTCCAATAACACCCAAAGGAACTCGTACTTTCATAATCTGCAAGCCGTTAGGCCTCTTAACTGACGAAACTATATTTCCAATAGGGTCATCTTGAGCCGCAACCTCTTTAAGGCAGAGGCTCATCTGCTTAATTCTACCCTTATTCAGTGACAACCTGTCTATAAAGCTTTCTTTTAAGCGATTCTTTTTAGCCGCTTTAATATCCAACTTATTGGCCTTAATGATATATTTGGCATTAATTACTAAAGCCCCAGCCATTTGTTCTAATGTTCTATTTTTTATCACAGTAGATAATTGACGTAATTCTAAAGATGCTTTTTTTGCCGTTATGGCTATTGACTGAATTTCTTTCTTAATATCCATCTTGTTCTCCTATGCTATAAAATTACAAGATTATCTCTATGAATAATTTCATCATAATACTTACAGCCAAGCTTTTTTCCTATTTCTGATGTCCTAAAGCCCTTAATCTTATCTATTTCATTAGAAGCATAATTAGTAACACCTCTGGCGATTTCTTTACCTGATTCACTAAACACCGATATAAGGTCTCCATAAGCAAAATCACCGGAAACTTTAATAATACCTGCCGACAGAAGGCTTCTACCTTGCTCACAAAGTGCTTTTACAGCTCCTTTATCTATAATCAACTTACCTTTCGCTTTTTTGCTAAAGGCAATCCATTTTTTTCTTTCATTAAGTTTTGATTTTTTTTCTTTAAAAATAGTTCCCGCGTTCTTACCACTCATTATATCGCTTAAAATATTAGTTTTTCTCCCGTTAGCAATAATACAAGTCATACCGGAAGAAGTAACCATGCGAGCCGCTTCCAACTTTGTTCTCATGCCTCCAACGCTTAATTCACAACCGGCACCCGCGGCATGATGTTCAACCCGGGCAACATCTTCAACAATATCGATTTTCGCCCGTTTTCCCCGGGAATTCACACAATAAAGCCCGTCGACATCAGTCAAGATTATGAGCGCCTGCGCTGAAATAAAATTAGCCACCATAGCCGAGAGTTGATCATTGTCACCAAATTTAATTTCATCTGTCGAAACAGTGTCGTTTTCATTAATAATAGGCAAAATGCCTCTTTCTAAAAGGGTCATAACCGTGTTCTTCGCGTTTAGATACCTTTGCCTGTCACTTAAATCAGCCCTGGTTAATAAAATTTGCGCTGTTACTATTTTCTTTTTATGAAAATAATTATCATATATTTTCATTAAACGGCTTTGCCCTATTGCCGCGGCTGCTTGTAAAATTTTTAACGTCTTGGGTCTTTTGCTAAGCTTAAGTTGACTCATGCCTTCGGCAATCGCCCCCGAAGAAACCAAAATAACCTCAACTCCGCTTTTAAGCAGCTTAACTATTTGGACACTCAACAACTCAACTTCTTTCTTATCTAAACGCGCGTCCTTAGAGGTAATAATTTTAGTGCCCACTTTGATGACAACTCTATTAAATTTTATATTTTTTTTCATCTTAATAATCCAATTACCTGCTTCAAAAATTTATCAATGTTAGTCTTATCTTTACATGAAATTACACTAAAGGGTTCTTTAATTTTGTCTTTAAAAACTTCTAAATTTTCCTTCGCCGAAACCAAATCAATTTTATTTGCTAAAACTACATATGGTTTATCATTCAACTTTCTATTATATAGCATTAACTCATTTTTTAAACTAAAAAAATCATCCCAAGGCTTTCTTCCGTCAACACCCGCAAGATCTATAACAAAGGCAAGAATTGTCGTTCGCTCTATATGGCGAAGAAATCTATCGCCTAAACCACTACCTGAATGCGCACCCTCAATTAAACCGGGTATATCGGCAATTTTAAATTCCTTTTCATCGAATTCAACAATGCCTAAAATGGGTGCTTTAGTTGTAAAGGGGTAAGACGCGATTTTAGGTTTTGCTTTAGAAACGCAGCTTATTAGGGAAGACTTGCCCGCGTTGGGAAATCCAACTAAACCAACGTCAGCAATTAATTTTAGATCTAAATGCAGGTGTATAGACTTGCCCAACTTACCTGGTTCGGCATCGTCATATCTGGTATTGCCCCGGCCGCCCCGGCCTCCGCGCGCGGCAATAACTTCCTCATTAACATGAGTCAAATCTCTCACTACCAAACTATTATCAGCATTAGTAATAAAAGTACCCGGCGGCACTAACAGATAATAATCCTCGCCATCTCTGCCTGTTTTATTATTAGATCCCCCATGACCGCCCCTGGGAGCCTTGATATTCTTTTTATAACTGAATTCTCTTAAGGTATGAATACCGGAATCCGCCTTGATAATTATATGGCCTCCCTGGCCCCCGTCGCCACCATCAGGTTTTCTTCTCTTTGCGTCTCTTGTATGACGGAAACTTTTACATCCGGAACCACCAGTACCAGCCTGTACATAAATATCAGCTTCATCTATAAACATTATTGGGACAAAATGCTAATAAATTTTGTTTTGCTAAATTTAACCACGCCGTTTTTTTTCGCGAAAAGAGTATTATCGGAACCACGACCCACGTTGTCTCCGGCTTTAAATTTAACCCCTCTTTGCCTTATGATTATAGCACCAGCTTTTACCGTTTCGCCGTCGTATTTTTTTAGACCCAAACTTTTTCCTACGGAATCTCTTCCGTTCTTTGTTGAGCCCATTCCTTTTTTATGCGCCATTGTTTAAACTCCTTTTATATAATTACTCTTCATCCAGGACAATATCATCCACTTTGAGCCTGGTATACTCTTGCCTGTGGCCTTTTTTTGTCTTTGAACTCTTGCGTCTGCGATATTTAAAGCTTACAATTTTATCAGATTTTTCGTTCGATAACACACTGCAAGCTACTTTGGCTTTTTTAATATAAGGTGTTCCTATATATATCTTTTTGCCTTTAGAAGCCATCATAACATGAGTGAAATTAACAACGCTGCCTTCTTTCTTCTTTAAATATTCAACCATAAACTCCTGGCCTTTATTGACTTTATACTGTTTTCCACCGGTTTCAATTATCGCGTACATTATTCTTCTCCTTAATGAGTACATAATTTATGACATCCTTTGGATGACATAAATTATTTGTACGAATTAACTCCGAAGCTTAAAGGTAAATTGTCAAAGAGAATTTACCTTTGTTTAAGCGAGGAGTCTATTAACTTTCCTATTAAGGGCATTAGTTATGGACAACGTAAACATAACTGATATGCCCTCCTGTACCCGTAAGGGTATGCCCTGCAAGGGTATATCTTTTGCTTTTGTTTTTTTGTTTTTTTTATCTATAGCGGACAGGGGCAAGCCCTATCCCTACATACCTATTTTGTTTGGTTATTCGAATTTGGTCATTGGTTATTATTTGTTTCTTGTTTCTTGTTTCTTGGTTATTGGAAATTGTTTGCTTGTGTCCGCCTCTGGCGGGCTTAATCCTGATTTTCAATAGACGTATAGGATATCAAAAAAGAAAAAGCTTGTCAAGCTTTTGTAATCCTGACATTTTCAATATGTTCCTTGCTATCCGCCTCTATGAGTATCTTCGTGTTGTATTCGTTCTCTAAATTGTTTACCTCTTCTCGAAGCTCATTAAATATATATGAAGCCACTTTGGGATGCAAGTTTACCTTGATTCCGGGTACTTTAAGAATTTTTAGTGACTTTTTAATACTTCTAAGGGCTTCAATCGCGATTGTGGGACTTGACTTCACCAGCCCCTTGCCCTTACAATGGGGGCAGGTTTCAGAAAAAGCGCTCTCTAAACTTTTACCTACCCTTTGACGGGTCATCTCAACTACGCCAAGTTCAGAAATAGGTAAAACTTTAGTTTTAGCTCTATCCTTTTTGAGAGCTATCAAAAGAATCCTGTAAATCTCCTGGCGATGCTGCCTTAAATTCATATCGATAAAATCGATTATAATTATTCCCCCAAGGTCTCTAAGCTTTAATTGCCTTACTATTTCATTGGCAGCTTCTTTATTAGTAATAAAAGCCGTCTCTTCCAAGCTTTCCTTCTTTACGAAGCTTCCCGTGTTAACATCAATTGAAACTAAACTTTCAGTTGGCTCTATAATAATATAACCCCCTGATTTTAATTGAACATGTCTTTTGGTTATCTTTTCAATTTGATCTTCAAGCTTATATTCTTCAAATAGAGATTTCCCGTCTACATGCAGCTTTAATTTTGATTTTAAGTCCGGCGTTAAAGAGTTCAAAAATTTATATATTCTGCCAAATTCTTTCTTGTCATCAACTACAAGGCACTCGATGTCTTCTGAAAAATAATCACGTATAACCCTCAAAACTAAATCATACTCCTCATGAACCAAAGAAGGACAAGCAACCCGCCGGGAAATATAATTAATACGTTTCATAAGCCGAATAAGATATTTAAAATCCCTGATAAGCTCTCTCTTGCTGGCTCCTTCTCCCAGAGTTCTCACTATAAGTCCCGCGCCTTCAGGCAACCTAAAGCTTCCAATAATATTTTTTAGTCTCTCCCTTTCTTCGGGGTCTCTTATCCTTTTGGAAATCCCCGTACAACTCTGATATGGCATCAAAACTAAATACCTTCCGGGCAAACTAATATTTGTAGTTAGTCTGGGCCCTTTTGTGCCTATATTATCTTTTACAATTTGGACGATAACTTCCTGCCGCGGACGTAAGACATCTTTAATATTAATATTTTCTTTAAAACGTGTTGGCACAAGCTCCTCAGCTTCCTCTTCCAATATTTCCTTATAATCACCAAACGGTTTAGTAATATCCGACACGTAAAGAAAACCATTCTTTTTCATTCCTAAATTAACAAAAGCCGCCTGAATGCCGCTTACTACCGTATCAACTTTTGCCTTGTAGATATTTCCCACAAATCGTTTATGATCCGGCCTCTCGCTAAAATATTGCTCCAAATCGCCGTTTTCCATAACGACAATTCGCTTTTCCTGTTTCTCAACATTGATAATTATTTTTCTTTTCATCTTAAAAATTAAACTCCTTTAAATTGAAAAAAGACAGGCGTTAAACCCGTCTTTATTTTGACCTATTTAATCAAACACGTTAAAAAAATGTTTCCTGTTCAAACGCAACCGTAGAAACTTCGGCAACATAACCATCTTCTTTTAGTATGTGGGGTGTTAAAAATATTAAAAGGTCTCTTTTTTCTATCTCTGTGCCTCTTTGTGAAAACAAATAGCCTAATATTGGAATATCCCCAAGTAAAGGTATCTTTTTCTTGGTTTTAACAACTTTATCTTTAATCATACCGCCAATCACCAAAGTCTCTCCATCTTTAATCATTACTTGAACTTCCGCCTGTTTAGTGGATATTATCGGCACTTCCGCCCCCTCAAATGTAACGCTGCCGGTCAAATCACTTACTTCAGGAATAACAGTTAAAGTTATATAGCCATCTTTATTAACCGTTGGAGTAACCGTCAAAATAATACCATACTCAACATAGTCCCAACCGGAAACATTCCACCGGCCCGTCTCATCAGAATATGAATAACTGGCTACCGGCCACTTTGTACCTACTGTAATTTTTGCCTCCTGATTGTTTAAAGTGGTAATTCTGGGATTCGATAAAACATTTGTATCTGTTCTGGAAGACAAAGCCTCTAAAGTAGCCTGTAAACCGGTAAAATCAAGAGTTCCGTACTGGAAATACTCACTCGCGCCCGTATCCCCGGCAATAGCCGGTAAAGAGCTCCACGCTATAGCATCCTTACTGGAAACAGGTAAATCATTCTTATAAGCAAAATCTGAATCAATAGCGGTAATCTGCCCGCTTGCATCTTGCGTATAACTGGCAACCGGTGTAGGATACACTCTGCCATCTGTGCTCCATTTAGAAAACGGAACTGTTGTAGCCCTTTTAGCTCCATCAGCTATAATCCGTGTTTGCCAGTCAACACCTAAAGTTTCATCCTTGCCCAGGGTTGTTTCTATTATCCTGGCTTCAATTTGTATCTGTGGTGTTCTTGCATCCAACTGTTCAATTATCCCGGCTAACTTCTTAATATTACTTCTTGTGTCAGTCATAATAACTTGATTCGTCCTGGCATCAAACTGCATCTTTCCGCGAGGAGACAGTATCTCCCTAAGCGATATTGATAAACTTTCAGCATCAGCATAATTGAGTGAAAATAGCGTTGTCTCCAAATCTTCCTGAGAGAGATTTTCTCTTGTGGTAACGCGGATTATATTCCCATCTTGCTCACAAACATAACCTTGAGTTTTTAAAATAATATCTAAAGCTTTCTCCCAGGGAACATCTTCTAACTTCATGGTTACAGCACCCTGAACTTCTCCTCCCGCGATAATATTTGTACCGCTTTTATCAGAAATTATACGCAAAACATCCGTTATATCCGCGCCTTTAAAGTCCATACTAATCTTTTTATTTTTGGAATTATTATTCAAAATTGTATATATTTGATTAGCTTCAACCTGCCGGGGCGTAATCCGCTTTGACTGTGATTCCACAACCTCCGCTTCCTGCGAAACACAAATTTTACCACAAAAAAATACCGCGCAAAGTATAACAAAAAGAAATAGAAAGTACTTTTTATTTTTCATCATTACTATTATTCTTGTCTTCTCTTAACTTAAAAACCTTTCCTTCTCCTAATATTTCCATAACAACACCGTCCCGCATGATGTCTTTTATGATAAAAAAGTCTGTCCGATCATCAATTTTCATAATTTCGTCATTTATTATTACAATTGAATCACCATCCAGATCATAGATTACAGCCTGAAGAACTATAGAACTGTAATCTACTTCTTTTATAATATTTTCATCTACAGGCTTTTTTTCACTCTCGTCCTGCAAATATGACGGCACAAATGGATCGCGCCTCCCATGAGTATTATACACGAAACCTGCCGCATATGCAAAAGTATTTAGAAACAAGAATAAAGTGATAAAGAAAAGAGTTGTATTTAAAGGCCTATTCATTTTCCCGCGGCTCCTGTAGATCCAGCATATAAGTATAAACCACCATCTCGCCTCTATGCTCAAAAGGATTTTTTTTATCTTCTTTAATTTTGAGCCGTTCAATCTTCATAAATCTATCAGCATTCTCAAGTTTACTAACAAAAAAACCTATATTATGATACCCTCCCTTAAGGATTAACTTAAGTGGAACAGTCACATATAATGTTTGTTCTTGCTCCTGCCTAATCTCCTGTTTTTTTTCAATTTCTAACAACTTTACATCAGTCTCAATAGCAATATTAGAAAAGTATTGTAATAAATCCGGTATATCTTTTTCAGTTGGTAATTTTTTTTCATAATAGCTAATATCATCTTCGATTTTTTTAATCCTTGCCTTAGCTTGTTCAATCTTCTCCTTCTGTTTCTTAACTGAGCCGGCTTTAGATAAAAAGATCCGCCTCTCGGCAATTTGTACTTTCAATTCTTTTGCCGTGTCAATTTTTGGAGCTATGGCAACAAAATAAAAAATAACCGCGCCAACTATATACACAGCTATAATTCCGCCGATTATATGATAAGTCTTATTTTCCTTTAACTCTTCAAGATTCATCTTCGTTATCCGGTAAGTCTTTTTGTTTTAAGCGGCAAAAAAGAATAAAGCTTATGTGTTCCACGTCTTGGATTCTTCTTTTAATAATCTTTAGTTCAACTTCATTGAAATCTTTAAAAAAAGATTTATGATTTTTAATATTGTTCATAAAATTTCCAACTATCGCTTCCTCTTTTCCCTCTTTGGAATAAACCTTACCCTCGATAATTAACATTTCACTATTTAAATCAAGTGTATTAAGCCAAATTCCATCAATAAGTAAATCACTCAACTCATTGAGTTTTTGCGAATAATAAATTCTATCCGCCATTAAATAATTTACAACAACCTCTCTTTCTTCCAGCGATTTAAGTTGCTTCTTATATCCGCCGTATTCGTTTTTCAACACTAAAATTTCCTGCCATCTATTTTCAATATTATCAGCTTTCACCGCGAGCGCGGCGCGACTCTTATTCACTGATACCATCCAGACAATAAGTAGCGATATAAAAATTATTCCAATAAGGGCAAATAACTCTTTCGGGATTATTACTCTTTGTTTTTTTAAATCATCTGGAAGTAAATTTATCTCTATCATAATTTATAATTTGCGCAAGGCTAATCCGGTAGCTACAACCAAATAATCCTGAATAGGAGTTAATGTCTCCTTTAAGGATTTGCTCACCACACCTACCTTGTCGAAAACGCTCCATCTATTAACTTCTAAATCCATATTCTCAGATAAGAAATTAGCCATAGATTCATTGATTGCCACGCCACCACTAATAAATATCTTACTAACACCTTCCTCGTGTTGGTTTTCATAATAATCGAATGATGACTTAATCTCAATTGCCATTTCTCTCATCGCGTTTAAACATATTTCATTTAGTTCCTGTTTTCTATCACCGGGATTCTTTTTAAGTTCTTCCGCCTGGGTTAAATCTATTTTGAAATTCTCAGCGATAACTTCGGTCACGCGCTTACCACCAACCGGAATATTACGGGTAAACTTAAACAAATTACCACAAATAATATTTACACTGGTGGCTTCATTTCCAATATTCAGCAAAGCAATAGTTTTATCGCTATCCTCATTTTTTAAGTTAAAAGCGTTAATTAAGGCAAACGAATCTATATCAACAACCCATGGCCGCAAACCGGCTTTTTGTACCAACTGAATCTTATCATTAACAGCATCTTTCTTAGCCGCAACTAAAAGAACTCCCATGTTGTTTTGAGCCTCAGAAATAATCTGGCAATCCATGAGCACTTCATTAATACTATAAGGAATGTATTTTTCAGCCTCGAATTTAATCGCGTTTTTGAGGTCAGCTTTGCTCATTTTAGGCAATTGAATATTGCGAATAATTACAGAAGGCCCTTCTATGGAAACGTTAACTTCTTTTTGTGAAATTTTCGCGCGTTTAAAAAGGCGCTCGAGGGCGGCTAATTTAACTTTCTCGTCGGCATTAAAGCCAACTTCCTCAATAGATGCCTTAACTAAACTATAGCCCTCTTTAAATTTGAGAAGCTGTACCACTTTAATAGTTGATGTGCCTATATCTAATCCAACAATATTTTCTTTTTTCATAATACTTATTGTAAGATATGTTCCTTACTCTAGAGGATTTGTGGAGTTCCACTCTCCAACTTCATTAAGTTGTATCACTGACTCAACGCCATCACCATCTAAATCTCCATGAGCGATCGCGATATAACTGCTAATTATACCATCATCTCCCGCCTGCACTTCATACGAATACCTAATCTGACCCATAGGTTTAAAACCAATATCAATCCATGCCTGAGGAACCACAGTGTCTTCCCATAAAACTTTGTTCGCGCTCGGTACAACAGCCGGATGCAAAGTACATATTATATAAGAACCTTTTTCCAGATAATATACTTCAAGACATTTTCTGATAGCGCCTAAATTATGATTAGCCTCAGCTGCCTTGACTTTGAGTTGAAATTTTTGATAATTAGGAACAGCTATCGTAACTAATATACTAATCACAATAACAACAATCATTAACTCAATAAGCGTAAATGATCTCGCTCTACGCATACCTTTTCCCCTTAATGAGCACATGATTTATGACATACAAAAGATGACATAAATTATTTGTGCGAATTAATTCCGCCGAGAGTCGCAAAATTGTCGGAGAGAATTTTGTGACATCTTTCGAGACGGAAATTCCTATCAAGGGCATCTTTTACAACAACAAAGTTGGTGTAAATGATAAGCCCGAATTAATTCCGCCGAGAGTCGCAAAATTGTCGGAGAGAATTTTGTGACATCTTTCGAGACGGAACCTTCCTTAAATATATTTATACCGATATAAATATATCATATATCGGTACTTTTGTCAATTTAAAGTACACCTAAAACTACACTCCCTAGGTGCCGTATTATATTTATAACCGCTATATATAGTAGTTAATCCATCATTCGGTTAAGCGCCAATAAAATGGAGCAAGATATACCCTTGCAGGGCACACGCAAGATACAAATAAGTCACAAGTACAAAGTCACTATTTACACGTCACAAGGCACAAGACATACCCTTGCAGGGCACACGCAGGCAAGACACAAGATATAAGATACAAATAAGTCACAAGTACAAAGTCACTAGTCACACGTCACAAGGCACACGTCACAAGGCACAAGTCACAAGGCACAAGTCACAAGGCATACCCTTGCAGGGCACAAGCAAGACACAAGCAAAAAGCTTACCGCTATCGGCTGTCAGCTATCAGCAAAAGGCGAAGAGCATAGAGCAAAAACAACAAAATACAGACCATAGACTATAGACTAGAAACAAAAAAACAAGTATCAAGACGTTCGCATTCGCTCACTCTAAGGATTAAGTAAAAAGCAAGAAGCAAAAAGCTTACAGCTATCAGCTTACAGCTATCAGCAAAGAGCGTAGAGAAAAAAAATAAGATACAAGACACAAGATATACCCTTGCAGGGCACAAGCAAACAATTTCCAATATTCAATAATCAACAATCAAACATTCGTTCCTGTTTTGG
>CBDUVS010000015.1:0-14397 GCA_965370735.1 uncultured bacterium
TTGGTTATTCGAATTTGGTCATTGGTTATTATTTGGTTATTGTCTCTTGTAACTTTTTTTGTTTTTGCTTTTTGTTTCATGCGCCATCAGCCATCAGCCCTTTGCTTTTTGTATTTTTTTATACATAGCGGACAGGGGCAAGCCCTATCCCTACTTGTGTCTTGTGACTTTGTACTTATGACGTGTGACTTTGCACTTGCTTCTTGTTTCTTGTATCTTGGTTATTGGTTATTATTTGTATCTTGCATCTTGTATCTTGTTTCTTATGACTTTTTTTGTTTTTGCTTTTTGTTTCATGCGCCATCAGCCATCAGCTCTTTACTTTTTTGCTTGCCTGTGCCCGAAAGGGTATGACGTGCTTGTGCCCGCTTGTGCCCATGAGGGTATTAGGGTATGACGTGTGACTTGTGACTTGTTTCAAGCTTTAGCTTCTAAATTATATACCCGAGCTATATCCTCTAAACTAATAACACCCTTTAATTCATTGTGGCAGAATACCAAAGCTGTTTTTATGTTATTGGCAGCCATTTTATTGTATAAGCTTGTTAGATGTTCACTCATTTTTACCGAGAGGAATTGATGGCTCATAAATTCTTCTACAGCTTTTCCTTTAGCGTCTTGGTGAATTGCGGATATTAAGTTTTGTCTGCTAAGGATGCCAAGAACCTTACTACCCGTGAGAACCGGAAAATCCTGTTGTGAGGTTTTAATTGATAATTCCAACACTTTAGTAATCGTGGTTTGCGGTGAAATAGTTACATATTCTTTAGAAAGTATGTCCTTGGCTAAATAATGGCCTAAAATTAATTTCAGGTTGAGCATTTTTTCTTCCTGAGAAGCTGCTATATATATAAAAAAAGCGATTAAAATAAGTAATATGTTGGGAGCAAACAACCCGATGAGCCCAAAAACAACCGCAAACGTATGACCAATGCTAACCGCGATACGCGTAGCTTTGGATATCCCTATCCTGGATGCTAAAAAAGCCCTTAAAGCTCTACCTCCATCCATAGGAAAAGCCGGCAGCATATTAAATATGGCTAAGATAGGGTTTACCCAGTACATATATAATATTGTCGCTTTCCAGGTGTCAAAATTTGTATTAACCGGGTTCATTTGAGATAAATTACGCCCAAAAAGAACATATATCGGATAAAAAAGAATGATAGCCAGCGCAATATTAAACAAAGGCCCCGCGATAGCCATTAAAAACTCTTCCTTTGGTTTTTCGGGCATTTTTTCCATTGTGGCTACTCCGCCGATAGGAAGTAAGGTTATCGATTTAACCTTAATCTTAAAATGCTGAGCTACCACTGAATGGCTGAACTCATGAAAAGTTACACATGTAAATATAAATAAAATAAAGGTTATTGCCCTGATGGCGTTTAAAGGACCTTCGGTTAAGCAAATTCCTAAACCCATTAAAAGCGGCAAAAGGATGAAAGTTACATGAACCTTAACCTTGATACCAAAGAGCTGAAAGATGTTTATAGAATTATTCATTACGCGAAATTTCTTACTTGTTTTAATATGGCGTTTTTATTTGAGGAAACGGGGCCTATGATTGCCAGATTTAAACTACCGGTTTTAAAAACATTTTGCGCGATATACAACAATTCATCAGCTTCCACCGCTTTAATCTTTTTAATTATTTCTTTTATATTAATCGCGTTATCATTTACTAAAATCTTTTCACCTATCCAGAGGGCATTGTTTATCGTGCTATCCAAATGCAGCAATAATTGGCCGCAGATAAATTCTTTCGCGGCTGAAAGTTCCTTTTTGGTAACAAGCTCTTTTTTTATGAGAGATAGTTCATTAAATATAATACTAATAGCTTCAAGCATTTTTTTGTTCTTTACCCCGGCATCAATGATGATAGCTCCGGTTTCATCAAATTTTCTTAAGGATGAAGATATCTGATAAGCTAATCCTTTTTGCTCTCTCACCTTTTCAAATAATCTGGATGACATATTGCCTCCTAAGATAATACTTAATACAGAAAGGGCATATCTCATCCGACTATTTCTTTTTGGAGTGTGATATCCTAAAAGCAAATGAGTTTGTTCTGTTTTCTTGTTTGATAATTTAGTAGCAGCCTTTGTTTGGTTTGGCTTAAACTGAATATATTTTCCTGAAGGGCGGTTTTTTAATTTTGTATAGATACTTTTAACATTTGATAATACACGCTCAGCATCAATTTTACCTGAGATGGCTATAACCATATTGCCGGGATTATAATATCTTTGATGATACTCTTTAATAACTTTTCTATTGAGTTTATCAACGTTTGCGCAGGTACCTGCCAAGGGCCGCCCCAAGGGATGCTTAGGCCACATGATTTCATGTAGTAAATCATGAACATGGTGTTGGGGCATATCTTTGTACATTCTTATTTCTTCTTTTACTATTCCCTTTTCTTTTATGATATCAGAGTTATCCAGCAAGGGATTGAGAACCATATCGCTTAAAACATCTATTGCCCGCGAAGCATACCTGGGAGGAGTTTTAGCGTAAAAACAAGTGCACTCCTCTGATGTGAAAGCGTTTAGATGCCCGCCTATACCTTCAATGGACTGTTTAATTTCAAGCGCGCCGCGATTGTCCGTGCCCCTAAAAACCAGATGTTCAATGAAGTGGGAAATACCTGATTCATTCAAAGTTTCATAGCGGCCGCCGGTTTTAACCCAGACAGATACAGAGGTTGAATTTCTAGTCGGCATAGAAGCAAGCACTAAGTTGAGGCCGTTGAATAAACGAATAAATTTATAACGCATATTAATTATTTCCGATAGAATCTAAATATCCCTGAAGAATGAGGACAGCCGCCAGAGAATCTATCTTGCCCTTTCTTTTTTTTCGTGAAATATCGCTTTCTATTAAAACGGATTCCGCTAATTTAGACGTTAAGCGCTCGTCATATGTTTTAACGGAGATACCCGTCTTCTCTTCTATTATTTTAATAAAGTCAATTACGGCATTAGCCTGTTTTCCGAATGTGCCATCCATATTTAACGGTAAACCGGCTACAATAAGGCCGACTTCGTTTTCATCTATTATTGTCTTTAAGGCCAGTAAATCATCATTTAGAGATTTTCTCTTTATATGCCCATAGCTTTGCGCGATTATATGAGTTATATCGCTGAGGGCTACACCCATGCGCACTGTGCCTATATCCAACCCCATAATTCTCATAGCTTATGTAAATTTTTTCAATTTTTTATCACCGGACATTTTCATTACCAGTTGCCTAACCTTCTGCATTTTATTTTTTTTCGCGATTAAAATAGCGTCTTTTGTTTGAATAACTATTATATCCTCTAATCCCAACGTGGCAATTAGCATATCTTTTGTTCCGTATATAATACAATTTTTTGTCTCATTGGGTAGATGAAAGACATTTAGGGCTATATTACCATTTATTTTTTTGATGTCGATTTCCTCAAAACTTTTAAGGCTGCCTAAGTCAGACCAGCCAAAATCAGCCTTAATACCAATAATTTTATTACTTTTCTGCATGAGGCCGTGATCTATTGATGTAGTCGATAATTTTTCATAAAAATTATCTGCTGTCTTTAATTTAACTTTATTATTACCCGCGGTTATATAATTAAAGGCCGCTTTATGGTGCCGGGGCATAAATTTCTTTAATTCTTTTAAAAATGTTTCTACCCGCCAGATAAACATGCCGCTGTTGTAATAGTAACTTCGTGATTTGATGTAGAGCTTTGCCTTAGTGAGTGTTGGTTTTTCAATAAATTTTTCAATTTTATATGATGAAGCAGCGGTATTTTTTTTAATATTTGAAAATTTAAGGTAACCATATCCGGTGGCGGCAAAAGTGGGTTTTATGCCCAGAGTTACCAAGCAGGAAAAATTCCGAGCTTCAGAAATAGCGTTTTTAATATTTCCCATGAATTTCTTTTCATGAAAAATATACTGATCGGCCGGGATAATAGCCATAATGGAATTTTTATTTATCCGCAATGCTTTTGCCGCTGATAAGGCTATGGCAGCAGTCGTACCCCTGGCCCGCGGCTCTATCACAATGTTAGAGTTTTTAATGGAAGGAATTTGTTTTTTGATCTCCTCGTCTTGGTTTTTTGAGGTTACTATAAAGATATTTTCACTTCTCACAAGAGTAGCGCATCTTTTATAAGTTAATTGAAGCATAGATTTATTATTAAAAATCTTTAAGAATTGTTTAGGCCGGTTTTTTCTGGAAAGCGGCCAAAAACGAGTCCCTTTTCCTCCGGCAAGTATAAAAATAAAGACATCTTTATGTGATATCTTCATAAGCAGTCCCCTTATGTAGTGTGCCTGTTAGACACGTTAAATAGTCAATAACCAAGTTACCAGTCACAAGAGCAAAGAGCTTACAGCTATCAGCTGTCAGCAGTCAGCAAAGAGCGTATAAAAAACAATAACCAAGAAACAAGAGGCAATAACCAAATAATAACCAATGACCAAATTCGAACCCGCTTCGCCCGCGCCTACCTCGGCGAACCGAAGGCGAGATGGGAAGCGAGGTGAGTAACCAAACTACGTCAAGAAAAACTGTTTGATGTTTGATGTTTGATTATTGGTGTTTGTTTGTATCTTGTTTCTTGTAACTTGTATCTTATGGCTTGTGACCTTATGCTTGCTTTATGCTAATCGCCTTAACCATCTGTTTAATAAAGCCGCCTAAAGATTTCAGCATATCTTTTTTTGATTTAGCTTTATCTATTTTTTCAACTATAGCACTTCCGACGATAATGCCGTCAGCGAAAGAAGCAATTTTCTTTGCCTGTGCCGGTGTTGAAATTCCAAAACCAACGCAGATGGGTTTAGATGTTATTTTTTTTAGTTCTTTTACATCCTTTTTTATTGAATCAGGCAGTTGTGCTCTTTTGCCGGTGACGCCGGTTATAGAAACGTAATATATGAAACCGGCAGAGTGGTTTATGGCAATCTTCTTTCTTTGTTCACTTGATGTGGGAGCAATGAAGTATATAGTTGCCAATTCAGCCTTTCTGGCGAACATCTCAATTTGACTGGCTTCCTCCGGAGGTAAATCGGGAATTATTATACCGTCAACACCCGCTTTTTTCGCGTCATGCACGAAGTTTCTTATGCCATAATGAAAAACAGGATTATAATATGTCATCAAAACTAAGGGTGTACTTATTTTTGAGCGAATTTTTGAAACCATTTTAATGATATCAGCTAAACTCACATTATTCTTTAGAGCTTTTTGTGAGGCTGCCTGAATCGTAGGCCCATCAGATAAGGGGTCGGAAAATGGCACTCCCAGTTCTATTATATCTGCTCCGTTATCTGAAATCACTTTAAGGCATTCAGTAGTAGTTTTTAAATCCGGATCGCCGCAAGTAAGATAAGCTATGAACGCTTTCTTCTTTCTTTCTTTTAAATCTTTAAATGTTGTATTTAACCTATTCATTATTCTTTCCTGTTTTATTGAAGCTTAAAGGTTTCGGCCACTATGTCCACGTCCTTATCTCCCCTACCGGAAAGACAAAGAATTACAACATCCTTTTTCTTAAATTTTTTTGATATTTTTTTAAGGCCTGCTATAGCGTGAGCTGATTCAAGTGCCGGAAGAATGCCTTCAGTTTTAGCTAAGAGGTCAAACCCTTCCAGAGCCTCTTTGTCGGTTACAGCTATATATAAAGCGCGGTTTATTTTTTTATAGTAAGCATGTTCCGGGCCGACACCCGGATAATCAAGGCCCGGAGCAATGGAGTGAGCATTTTTTATTTGTCCATTTTTATCCTGCAAAAGATAGCTTTTGGCTCCATGGAGAATACCTAGTTCGCCTACCACCAGCGAAGCGGCGTGTTTACCGCTTTTTAAACCGTAACCGGCGGCTTCAACTCCTATAAATTTTACATCAGTATTATAAAATGGATAAAACATGCCAATGGAATTGCTTCCGGCGCCTACACAAGCAATGAGGTAATCAGGCAGTTTGCCCTCTTTTTCAATTATTTGCTTTCTAGACTCTTTACCGATAACACACTGGAAATCTCTAACAATCATTGGGTAGGGATGAGGCCCTATGATAGAGCCGATAATATAATGGGTGTTTCTGATGTTTGTCACCCAATCACGTATAGCTTCATTGGTGGCGTCTTTTAAGGTGCAGCTGCCGGTGGATACCGGAATGATTTCAGCCCCCAAGAGCTTCATCCTGAGCACATTCAGGCGTTGCCTTCTGATATCTTCTTTGCCCATATATATATGGCATCCCATTTTTAGTAACGCGCAGGCTGTAGCTACGGCTACACCGTGTTGTCCGGCACCGGTTTCGGCGATAATTCTCTTTTTACCCATACGCTTAGCTAATATCGCCTGGCCAATGGTATTATTAATTTTATGCGCTCCGGTATGAGCCAGATCTTCTCTTTTTAGATATATTTTTGGGCCTTTTATGGCATCGGAGAGCTGTTCGGCAAAATATAACGCGGTTGGCCTGCCAACATAATCTTTTAAATAGTACTTGAGCTCTTCAGTGAAATCTTTATCATTTTTATATTTGCGATAGGCTGTTTCTAATTCATCCAGGGCTTTCATGGTTGTTTCCGGCATGAATTTTCCACCGAAAATACCAAAGTAGCCGGTTCTATTGGGCATAGGGGTCTTCTTTTTATTCATAATGATTATTTCCTTTAATTTTTAAAATGAAATCTTTCATTAACGCTCGTGATTTTTTGCCCGGATGCTCTTCTACTCCCGAAGAAACATCAACCGCGAACGGCTCAACAACTTTTATTGCTTCGGTAATATTTTCAGGGGTAAGTCCGCCTGATAAAATTATCGGTTTATTATATTTTTTTGCCGTCCTGGCTAATTTCCAATCAAAGGTCTGTCCGGTTCCTCCGGCAACATCTTTAACATAGGTATCCAGAAGAAAAGCGTCGGCTTCCTTGTAATTATCAATCGCTTTTAAGCTATGCTCATCTTTTATCCGAATTGATTTAATAATTTTTTTTTGAGGTTTAAACTGCAGCAAGACTTGCGGATTTTCTTCTCCATGAAGCTGTATGGTATCAAAGGGGCAATTTTTAAGGACATCTTTTATAAAAGCGGGGCTTTCATCCATAAAGACGGCTACGCAATTAATAAATGGAGGCAAAGCCTTAAGAATATATTCCGCCGCTTCAATATTTATCTTCCGCGGTGAGTCGGTGAAAATGAATCCCAGAGCGTCATATCCGCTATTTACAGCCTCCATAGCGTCTTCAAGGTTGGTAATTCCGCATATTTTTACCTTAGTCATCGCAAACTTTCCCTCTTAATTCATCTATTTTTTCTTTAATATTTTCTGAAGCCATAAAGCTTTCGCCTACCAATACGGCGTTGATTCCGGCATCTTTTAGCCTGGTCATATCCCTGAATGTACTTATGCCGCTTTCTGAAACTTTAATAATATCAAGGCCGCGCGGAATTAATGATTTTAATCTCATTGTTGTTTCTAAGCTGACTTGAAATGTTTTTAAATCACGATTATTAATACCTATTATTTCAGGATTACACTTAAGAGCTTTTTTTAAATCTTCTTCGTTGTGCACTTCCACTAAAGCGCATAAGTTAAGTTCTTGAGAGACTTTTAAGAACTTTTCCAACTCATTTTGCTTGAGAATTGCGGCGATCAAAAGAATACAATCGGCTCCGATGGCCGCCGTTTCATATATTTGATAATCATCAATAAAAAAATCTTTTTGCAAAAGAGGTAAATTTACCAACTGCCTTAATTCGGTTATATTTTTTTTATCTCCTAAAAAATATTTTTTTTCCGTTAAAACGCTTAAAGCGGATACTCCGCACGCTTCATATGTTTTAGCTATTTCCTCTATATTAAAATTAGCACGCAAAACTCCCTTTGAGGGAGATGCTTTCTTTAGTTCGGCGATTATAGCCAGTTCGTTTGTTTTAACTAAAGCATTCTTAAAGATATCTCCCCTTGAAATTCCCTTTATTTCTTTTTTTACAACCTCGAGCGGCTTTAATTTTTTTTGTTCTTCTACTTCAGTATATTTATTTTTTATAATTTCATTAATCATAACCTGTTACTTATTTCTTTCAGCTCCTCGAATTTTTTTAGAGCTTTCTTGCTGTCTATTGCCTCAGCGGCTATACTTATACCCTCATTAAAATCTCTTGCTAAATTTCCCGCCACTAAAGCAGCCGCGGAATTAAGCAGCACAATATCTCTTTTAGCTCCATCTTTACCATTTAGGACATCCATAATAATCTTAGCGTTATCTTTAGCATTACCACCTTTAATTTCGTCAAGCGTATATGTTTTTAAATTAAAATCCTGAGGTTTTATATCATAAGTATTTATACGGTTATTTTTTAATTCTGAAATCCTCGTTTTGCCGGTTATAGTTATTTCATCTAATGTATCTAAAGCGCAAACAACAAAAGCTGATTTGATACCTAAATTTTTTAATACTTTCGCCATTAACTCTGTCAAGCTATCAGAGTAAACACCTAAAACCTGACAGTTAGCTCCGGCAGGATTTGTTAATGGGCCTAAAACGTTAAAAATGGTTCTGATACCAATTTCTTTTCTGGGTCCAATGGCGTATTTCATTGCCCCATGATAAAGCGGCGCGTATAAAAAACCGATACCTATTTTTTTAACGCACTGAGCTGCTTTCCTGGGCTCTAAGTCAATTTTGATCCCCAATTCTTTTAAAACATCAGCTGAGCCGCACTGACTTGAAACGGACTTATTGCCGTGTTTAGCAACTTTAAGGCCGCATCCGGCTACCACAAAGGCGCAAACAGTTGAAACATTAAATGTATTTGTGCCTGAACCACCCGTTCCGCAGGTATCGATAATTGTCTCTTCATCAACATTAATATCTTCGGTATCAAGGTCAACGCCCGCGCTGACATCAAGTTTTACAGCCTTGCTTCTCATGATTTTGGCGGCTCCGGTAATCTCATCCACTGTCTCGCCTTTTAGTCTTAAGGCTGTAATGAAGGAGCCTATTTGAGCGTCAGTAGCTTTACCACTCATAATTTGCTCAAAGACATCTCTTGTTTCTTCTTCAGTCAGATTCCGCGGTTTAATAATTTTTTGTAACGCTTCTTTAATATCCATTGGCAATATCACCTTATTTAATGCTTAAAAAGTTTTTAAGCAACCTTTTACCGTTTTCCGTCAAAATAGATTCAGGATGAAACTGAACACCCCATAAAGGGTATTTCTTATGCTTTATGGCCATAATTTCATTTTGCTTAGTTTTAGCTGTAATGCTTATGTCTGTTGGCAAAGTTCCTTCTTTTATGATTAAAGAATGATATCTCGTTGCTAAAAAAGGATTATTTATATTTTTAAAAATATCTTGGCCATTATGATATATTTTTGATGTTTTACCATGCATTATTCTTTGTGCCCGTATAATTTTAGCTCCAAAAACTTCAGCGATGCATTGATGTCCCAAGCAAACACCCAGCATAGGTATTTTACCCGCGAACTCTTTTATTACGGATTTGGATATACCGGCATCTCTGGGACTGCCCGGCCCGGGTGAGATAACTATATAATCCGGCTTAAACTTTTCAATCTCTTTAAGAGATATTTTATCGTTTCTGTAGACTTTTAACGTCTGCCCCATTTCTCCTAAATACTGGACTAAGTTATAAGTAAAAGAATCATAATTATCAATAACTAATATCATCTTTTATGAGTCCTTGTGGGTTTTCGGCTAAATCTATAGCTTTTTTCATACATTCACATTTATTTAAAGTTTCAATATATTCTTTTCGCGGATTTGAATCGGCCACAATTCCGGCCCCGGCCTGTATATAGGCTGTTTTACCTTTAATAACTATAGTTCTGATGGTGATGCATGAATCTAAATTACCGGAAAAACTAAAGTAAGCAACAGAACAGGCATAAGGGCCTCTTTTTTCCTTCTCCAGCTCTTCAATGAGTTCCATAGAACGGACCTTCGGGGCACCTGAAACCGTTCCCGCCGGAAAGGTGCTTTTAATGACGTCAAACATATCTTTTTTTTTCTTTAATAGCCCTACGCAATCGCTAACCATATGTGAAACATGTGAATATTTCTCAATAAGCATTAGTTCGGGAACACGCACGCTGCCAAACTCGCAAACTCTACCCAGGTCGTTACGTCCTAAATCAACTAACATAATATGTTCCGCGATTTCTTTCGGGTCTTTTAGTAAATCCTTTATTAAGCGAGCGTCGTTAGCCGCAGTTGCTCCTCTCGGCCTGGTTCCGGCAATAGGCCTAACTTCTACTTTTTTGCCTTCAAGACGGACCATAATTTCAGGTGAAGACCCAATGAGCTTAAAGTCTTTAAATTTCAGGTAATACATATAAGGAGAAGGATTTACATAACGCAGGGTGCGATAAATATTAAAAGGGTTTGTTTTAATGTTGGTTTTAAATCTTTGCGAAAGCACAACCTGGATGATGTCGCCATTTATAATATACCTTTTGGCTTTATTAACCGCGGCCATAAACCCTTTCTTCGTAAAATTAGATGTAAATTTTTTCCGCCGCTCTATTTTGCCTGTATTTCCGAAGCTTTCTTTTGACGATTGCTGAGGCTTTCTAAGGTTTTTTACTATGTCGTCGATTTTCTTTATAGCCTGCTCGTAAGCCTTCTTTGTGTTATTGCTTTCTATGTGAGCGTTAGAAATAACCTTCAAAGTTCTATTGACATGGTCAAATATTAAGAGCGTATCCGTTAACATCAATATCGAATCGGGAAGCTTCATAGTGTTTTTTGAGATGTCCGGCAAATCTTCAATAAAGCGTACCATGTCATAGCCGAAGTAGCCCACTAATCCGCCGCAGAATCTTGGTAAATGTTTCGTTTTTACAAATGTATATTCAGAGAATATTTTTTTTATTTCATCAATCGGGTTTTCAACTTTGTATTTCTTTACTTTTTTATCTTTAATAATCTCAATCTGACGGCCTTTGGTTTTTATTACGGTCGAAGGATTGCTGCCTAAAAAAGTGTAACGGCCTATTTTTTCCTGTCCTTCTATGGATTCAAGAAGAAAGCCATAGTCCGATGTATCAATCTTGCAAAAAGCGGAAACAGGCGTTTCAAAGTCGGCCAAAAGCTCTCTATAAACCGGTATTAAATTTCCCTTTTTAGCGAGTTTTCTAAATATATTGTAATCTGGATAATAACTGTTTTTATTCATATACTTTATCTGGATCAAAAACTTTTTCTTTTACAATTATTAAATCTTCAAGTTTACCGGTAATTTTCCTAAAAAAACAGGTTTTATATCCCTCATGACAGGCTCCGCCTGTTTGAGTTGCCTTGACGAGAATAGTGTCTAAATCGCAATCAATTAATATTTCTTTAACGGCCTGGACATGCCCCGATGATTCGCCCTTCTTCCACTGCTTTTTTCTTGAGCGTGAATAAAAATGGGTATAACCGGTTTCAAATGTTTTTTCCAGTGCTACCTTATTCATATAAGCCATCATCAGAACTTCATTGCTCTCGGCGTCCTGCACAATAGCGGGTATTAAGCCTTGTTCGTTGAATTTAATTTTATCAATTATACTCATAGCCTTACAACAACCCCCTTCTTTCTTAGGTATTTTTTTACATCTTTAACTGTATATTTATCATAATGAAAAATTGACGCGCAAAGCGCGGCATCCGCTTGAGCGATATTGAAAACTTCAAAAATATCCTCCGGTTTGCCGGCGCCGCCTGAAGCAATAACGGGAATATTAACCGCTGCTGATACTTTTTTAGTTAATTCAATATCATATCCTTTATTTGTACCGTCAAAGTCCATACTGGTTAAGAGTATTTCTCCGGCTCCAAGAGATTCCGCTTCCTGAGCCCATGCAATAGCTTCTTTTTTTGTTTTAACGCGGCCCCCATTAATGTATACTTGCCAGCAATCATCTTCCTTCTTGGCATCAATAGCTACTACAATACATTGACTTCCAAAGCGAGAACTTGATTTCTTAATTAGCTCCGGATTTAAAATTGCCTGTGAATTCAAAGAGATTTTATCGCAACCGGCGCTTAGCAACTCCCTTATATCATCAACGGTTTTGATGCCGCCGCCAACCGTAAAAGGGATAAAAACACACGCGGCTACTTTTTTTACGATATCAAGAATAATTTTTCTCATTTCATGACTGGCTGTAATATCCAAAAAGACGAGTTCATCCGCCTGAGCTTCTTCATACTTTTTTGCGGCCTCAACAGGATCACCCGCGTCTTTTAAATTAAGAAACTTCACTCCTTTTACCACTCTACCATCTTTAACATCTAAACATGGAATTATTCTTTTTGCTAACATTTATTTAGCTGCCTCGATTGCCTCTTTTAAACTTAGGTGGTTATCATATAGAGCTTTACCGATTATAGCCGCTTCAAGCCCCTGATCTTCAAGTGTTTTGAGCTGTTTAATATCATCTATAGTTGAAACTCCACCGGATGCCGTTACTAAAACAGAAGTTTTTTCTACAAAATTTCTTATATTCTCAAACTTTATTCCTGATAATGTTCCGTCAGCTTCAATATTGGTATAGATTATTCTCTTGATTCCAATTTTTTGAAGCTCCAGAGTAAGTTTTATAGCATCAATTCCAGCTGGTTCTACCCAGGCGCGTTTCATAACAGCACCTTTTTTAACATCAATACCTATAACGATGGACTCTCCAAAGGTTTTTACGGCTTCTTTAAGTAGCTCCTGATTCTCGCAAGCCGTTGTTGAAAGGATAACTCTTTTTACCCCGGAGCCCAGGACAGCACTGATATCTTCCAGATTACGTATTCCTCCTCCAACTTCTATAGGTATATCAATTTCGCGCGCTATTTCCTTTACAACACTTAGATTAATAGGTTTACCTTCAAGAGCTCCGTCTAAATCAACCACGTGCAGCATCCCGGCCCCTTGATTTGCCCATTTTTTTGCCATTTCAACGGGATTATCAGAGTATTTTGTTTCTTTATCAAAATCGCCCTTGAGCAATCTGACAACTTTTCCATGGCGTAAATCTATAGCGGGTAATATTAACATTATTTTATCCGGTAGTTAGTGTTATAAAGTTTTCAAGTATCTTTAGGCCCTTTTTTTGGCTTTTCTCAGGGTGAAACTGAGTCGCGAAAATATTATTACTATTAATAGCTGAACAAAAATCAAAACCGTAATTAGTTTTAGATATTATAATATCTTCACTTTCCGGTACGGCGTAATATGAATGTACAAAATAAAAGAAGTCTTCATCATCAATACCGTTAAATAATGGAGAGGCTTTGCCTTTTACGGTTAATTCAATCTGATTCCATCCGATTTGGGGTATCTTTAAATTGGGCATCTTAAACTTCTCAACTTTTCCTTTTAAGATTTTAAGGCCATCTACTCCGGGAGCCTCTTCACTGGACTCAAATAAAAGCTGCAATCCCATGCAGATGCCTAAAAAAGGCTTACCGCTCTTTATAAAGTCCTTTATAGGTTCTTGTAAATTTCTTTTATTTACTTCATCCATGCAATCTGAAAAAGCCCCAACACCGGGAAAAACTAATTTATCCGCTTTTTCGACTTCAGCCGCCAAAGAACTTACCTTGACTTTCGCTCCAAGAAACTCCAGAGCCTTAGAGACACTTCTCAAATTACCCATGCCGTAATCTATTACAGTGATCATAAATCTATGATGCCTTTTGTAGAAGATACGCCCTTCCTTCTGGGGTCAATTGAACAGGCTTGTTTTAGAGCCAGTCCGAAGGCTTTAAATATTGCCTCCATTACATGATGGGCATCCGAGCTGCCCTTTATTATACCAATGTTAAGGTTCACACCGCACTGCTGGGAGATTGATTCAAGAAAATGCTTGGCTTCATTCAGGGTGTATTCGTCTTTTGTGTTTGTTTTAACTCCGGAAGAAGGAATAAGCTCTTTTTCGGAGTATTCGAATCGGGCGCGGCCGCTTATATCCACTACAGCTCTTATTAAAACGTCATCCATGGGCGCGTAGGCATATCCAAAACGATTAATTCCTTCGCCACTTTGTAAGCATTCTTTAAGTGCCTTACCCAGAGTTATGCCAATATCTTCATTTGAGTGGTGGATATCAATATTCACATCCCCAACAGCCTTAATTTCTAAATCAAACATCGCGAAAAAAGCAAAAAGATTCAGCATATGATCTAAAAAATCTATACCTGTTTTTATATCAGTCTTACCTCCTCCATCAATATTAAGTTTTACCTCTACCTCGGTTTCGTTAGTTTTTCTTTTTTGAATAGACTTTCTTTGCATGATCCCTCCCGGTATAATTCTCAAAAAAACAAGACGTTCGTCTTCGCTCACTCTAAGAATTAAGTCATAAGTACAAAGTCACACGTCACTAGTCATACCCTA